>CAYNHD010000242.1:0-6253 GCA_964396775.1 uncultured Thermoflexus sp.
GAAGGCCCGCGCTACGGGCTGATTGACAGCGGCATCGTGTACGCCCTGGCCGGGCCTGCGCACACCGACCCTTTCGGCGGCGGTGACCTCGCGCCCGGCGAGCGCATCGGCCCCGTTGACGCGCTCCTGTTGCTGCCACCGGTTGCGCCGAGCAAGATCGTCTGCGTCGGGCGCAACTACGCCGCTCACGCCGCCGAGCACGGCGCGGTTGTCCCCGACGAACCGATGCTGTTCCTCAAGCCGCCCAGCGCGCTGATCGGGCACGGCGGGGAGATCGTCCTGCCTTCTGGTGTCGGGCGAGTGGAGCACGAAGCGGAGCTGGCCGTGATTATCGGGCGGCGCGCAGCACACGTCCGCCGGGAGGAGGCGCTGCACTACGTGGCCGGCTACACCTGCGCCAACGACGTGAGCGCGCGCGACTACCAGAAGAAGGATGGGCAGTGGGGCCGCGCCAAAGGCTTCGACACCTTCTGTCCGCTCGGCCCCTGGATCGTCACCGGCCTCGACCCATCCGGCCTAGCGATTGCCTGCCACGTCAACGGCGAGCAGCGCCAGAGCGCCCGCACGTCGGAGATGGTCTTCGACGTGGCGGCATTGATCTCTTTCGTCAGCGGGGTGATGACCCTGCTGCCTGGCGATGTGCTGCTGACCGGCACGCCGTCCGGCGTCAGCCCGCTGGCTGGCGGCGACACGGTTGAAGTGACGATTGAGGGGATCGGTACGCTGCGTAATACAGTGCGCGGTTGACACCAGGGCTGTGTCCCCGCTGGCCCAGCCCGTTACCCCCAACGCTGACAGATACGCTATACCTGTAAGCCGCCCGGCCAGAGCATCATGACAGCATCGTTGGGAAGAGCTTTTCAGGGAGTGACCTGTGTTGACGTTAGCGGACGAGCGCCAGCGCCGGCTGGTACTGGACGCGCTATGGCTGGGGCTGGTGGGGGCATTTGCGGCGCAGCTTTTTCTCTTTCTGCTCGATCTGAGCCAACGCCTGCTGTTGAGCGGCATCGCTGGCTACAAACCGCCGGGTCTGCCCCACGAAGGCGGCACCCTGGTCGAGACCGTCGGTGCACGCGGCCTGTGGCTGATCCCCGTCGTGACCACTCTCGGCGGCCTGATCTCCGGGCTGTTGGTCTATAGCCTGGCACCTGAAGCAGAGGGGCACGGCACCGACTCGGCGGTGAAAGCGTTCCATCGCGCGGGCGGGTACGTCCGGGCGCGGGTGCCGCCGCTCAAGATAGTGTCCTCGGCTATCACCATTGGCTCCGGCGGCGCGGCGGGCCGTGAAGGCCCCACCGCGCTCATCGCCGCCGGCATTGGCTCGGTCTATGCCACGCTACGCCGTCGCCCAGACGACGAGCGGCGTCTGCTCGTGCTGATTGGCATGTCCGCCGGCCTGTCCGCGATCTTCCGCACGCCGATTGGGGCGGCGATCTTCGCCATCGAAATCCTCTACTACGACATGGAGTTCGAGACCGGCGCGCTGCTCTACACGATTCTCGCCTCAGTGGTCGCCTACACCATCACCGGAATCTTTGACGGCTGGGAACCGCTGTTCAGCGTCCCGGCGGACCTGGGCGTTTCCGGCGCTGCCGAGTTTCTGCAATACGCCGTGCTGGGCGTTGCCGGGGGGTTGGTGGCTGCGCTGCTGCCGGTCGTGTTCTACCGCACGCGCGACCTGTTCCACGCTCTGCCCGTACCGCCGCACATCAAACCGGCTATTGGCGGGCTGATGGTCGGGCTGATGGCGCTGGCCTTGCCCGAAGTGCTGGCCGGTGGCTATGGCTGGATGCAGATGGCCATTGACGGCTCGCTATCGCTCAAGCTGCTGCTCGTGCTGGTGTTCGCCAAGATCATCGCCATGTCGCTGACCGTCGGCTCCGGCGGCTCTGGCGGCGTGTTCGCGCCGAGCCTGTTCGTCGGGGCCATGCTGGGCGGCGTGCTGGCCGACGTGTTCGGGCAGCCGCCGGCGGGCTTCGTGGTGGTGGGTATGGCGGCAGTCTTCAGCGGCGCAGGGCGCGTTCCCATCGCCACCCTGTTCATGGTCAGCGAAATGACCGGCGGGTACCACCTGCTGGCTCCCGCCGCCCTGGTCGTCACGCTCAGCTATCTGACCCAGGTGACGTTGGTGCAGCACTTCAAGTACAAGAGCCTGTACGAGGCCCAAATCCCCACGCGCACCCCACGCGACATTGACCTGCTGGAGGCGGTGCCCGTCGCCGAGGCGATGGACACAAGCATCGACGCGATTCCCTATACCATGCCGCTCAGCGAACTGGAGCGCCAGTTTGAGCGCACACACCATCACGGCTTCACCGTGCTCGACGCCGAAGGCCGGCTCTTCGGCATTGTGAGCCTGGGCGACCTGGAACGGGCGATGCTGGAGCCGGACTTCGAGCACATGACCGTCGCTGACATCGCCACTACCGACGGGATGGCCGTCGCCTACGCCGATGAGACAGTAAGCCAGGCATTGTGGCGTATGGGGGTACGCGGTATCGGTCGCCTCCCCGTCGTAGACCGGGACGACCCCCGGCGCATTGTGGGCCTGCTGCGCCGCCAGAACATCATCGAGGCCTACGAGCGGGCCATCGCCAGCCGCAAGGATACAAGCGCCCGGCTGCGCGAGCTACGCGAGACTCACGAGGGCAACGTGCGCGTGGTCGAGGTGGACATCACAGACAGGCACCGCTTCATTGGCCGCACAGTCCGGGAGATCGCGGGCGACCTGCCTGCCGAGTGCATTCTGGTTTCCATCCGTCGTGGCAAGCGCGTGATCATCCCGCATGGCACCACCGACATCCGTAAAGGCGATCACCTGGTCACGCTGGCCAGCGCCGATTGCGCGGAGAGCGTGGCCCGTGCTTTGAAGTAGGCCGGAATGCGCCCTCGCCTGCGGCTGCAAGCGGGGGCGCTCAGTGCGAACACCCGCCAGGCGATTATCCGCCCGCGGCCGGCTCGAAGCGCAGCACCGCGCCGTCGTAGTCCACCAGGTATAGCTCGCCGGCCTCGTCTTCGCCGAATGAGCTAATGCTCCGCCCGGACTCCAGCGACACGACCGCCTGCCAGGTGCCATCCGCGCCCGGTGTGGCCGACCAGATCGTGCCAGAGCACCAGTCACCGTACAGGTAGACGCCCTGCAGCGCGGGGATGCGCTCGCCGCGATAGACGTAGCCGCCCGTCACTGAGCAGCGGCCACGGCTATGATCGTATTCCAGCACCGGAGCCATCACATCGGACGCCGCCGGCTGCCCCGAATAGACGTGCGCCCCCTCGAAGGCGTTCCAGCCGTAGTTCTCGCCGCCCGCGCTGCCCGCCGGCTGAAAGTTGATCTCCTCCCACTGGTTCTGCCCCACGTCCGCCAGGTAGAGGTCGCCGGTCGCGCGGTCGAAGCTGAAGCGCCAGACGTTGCGCAGCCCCCACGCCCAAATCTCTGGGCGCGCGCCCTCGCGCTCGGCGAAGGGGTTGTCCGCCGGGATGGTGTAGCCCTCGGCCACAGTAACATCAATGCGTAGAATCTTGCCCAGCAGCGTGCCCAGGTTCTGACCGTTGCCTTGCGGGTCACCGCCCGACCCGCCATCGCCCAACGAGATGTAGAGATACCCGTCCGGCCCGAAGGCCATGTGCCCGCCGTTGTGGTTGGCATACGGCTGCTCAACGTACAGCAGCGGCGTGGCGCTGGTCGCGTCGGCGCGGTCGGGATCGTCCGCCGAGACGGTGTAGCGCGAAATGACCGAATGTCCGTTGAGGTCGGTGTAGTTGATGTAGAACAGCCCGTTCTCAGCGTAGTTGGGATGAAATGCCAGCCCAAGCAGCCCGCGCTCGGTGTAGTTGCTTTCCAGAGCCTGGCGGCTGATCAGCCCGGACACATCCAGGAAGGGCTGGCGGAGCACCGCGCCGTCTTTGATCACGCGAATCGCGCCGCTCTGCTCGACCACAAACAAGCGGCCCGACCCGTCACCGGCGTGCGTGACATACAGCGGGCGCGAAAAGTCCCCGGCTACCGGCACCAACTGGTAAGGCGTCTCCTGCGCCTCAGCAGCGCCCTGCGCGCGCCCAGCGTCCGACTGCCAGACGACCAGTGCCCCGATCGCCGTCACCGCCAACGCCAACACAAGGGCGGCCATCGCCGCCCGTCTCACCAATGACTCGCCCATCATTCCTATCTCCGCGTGTTCTGTCAGATAGATGCGATCTTAGCGGCGCGCTATGTGTGGTGACAACTCAGGCGTGGACAAGACCTGCCAGGCGGCAGGGATGCTGCCCGACTGCGCCCTGCCCCGCAATAGACTTCCGAAGTTTCCGAAAACTTCGGAAGTCTGGCGTCGGAGCGCCTGCACCACCCCCGCTCGGCGCTAACGCACCTCGCCCCCCTCTCCGTAACGGAATGGGGGGACAGGCCAAGCGCAACGAGGCCAGGGGGTAGGGTCTACCCTCCGCTTGTGTCGTCCTTCACATGAAGTGATTTACGTCACGCCAAACATGGCCAAGCGCCACTGTGGGGCGGGCGCACGGCTTGTTACTCTTGTGATCAAGAAGCGGATAGAAGCAGCCGATGCGCGCGATCGGTGCGAGGGTCACGCGCAGCGGCATTTGATCGTTTACCCGCATCCGAGCCTTGTGGCGGAGTCACTCATGAGCCTTTACATACTGTCAAAGGAACGGCTGCCGCAGTTCGTCAAGGCGCTGCAAGGGAAATACCGCGTCGTCGGGCCGGTCGTGACAGAGACCGGCTTTGCCTTCGACGACATCACCGACCCCGCGCAGCTCCAGATGGACTACACGACAACCATTCTGCCCCCCAAGAAATACTTCCTGCCTCAACGCGAAGTGCTGTTCTCCTATCAGAACAAGCGGGAGAACGGCGGCCCTCAACGCCTGGAGATGCGCCCGGTGTACCAGGATGTCCAGCCGACGGTCATCTTCGGCGTGCACACCTGCGACATGAACGGCATCATGCTCTACGACAAGGTCTTCTCCGAGGGCTTTCGCGACGAGCACTACATGGAGCGGCGCGAGCAGATTTACGTCATTGGCATCGAGTGCCTGCACCCGTGCGATGAAGCGTCGTTCTGCAAGGACATGGGCACCCTCACCGCCCCGCCCATCTACGACCTACACATGACCGACGCCGGCGATCACTACTTCGTGGACACGGGCACCGAGAAAGGCGAGCGCCTGCTGCTCGACAACGCCTACGTCAAGATGGCCGAGAAGGAAGACATCCAGCGGCTGGGGCAGGTGCTCTCCTCCAAGTGGCCACGCTTCCGTATGCGCCTGAAGATGAGCCGCGACCAGATACCGTCGCTGCTGACGCTGGGCTACCAGGCCAGGCTGTGGCAGGAACTCGGCGAGCGTTGCCTGGCCTGCGGCTCGTGCACGAACGTCTGCCCCACCTGCTTCTGCTTCGACGTGCGCGACGAGAACGACATCACCCTGCAGGGCGGCGAGCGCGTGCGCGTGTGGGACTCGTGCCAGCTTCGCGAGTTCGCGCTGGTGGCTGGAGGGCACAACTTCCGCGAGAGCAAGGCGTCGCGCGTTCGGCACCGCTTGATGCGCAAGGGCAAATACATCAAGCAGGTGCACGGCCTGAGCGGCTGCACCGGCTGCGGACGTTGCGAGCGGGCCTGCCTGGTGAACATCACCATCCCCGGCACGCTGAACGCGCTGCACGAAGAGATGCAGCTCGAACCGGGCATATAGGAGAAGCGCGCGATGCTGCACACCACCCAGAACCTGACAACCACCACCACACCCCTGCGCTACGACGGGCACACGTCGGTTTTCCTGCCCGCCGTCGCCACCATCGAGGAGGTAAAGACGGAGACGGCGCTGGAGAAAATCTACACCGTGCGCCTGCCGCGCGGACAGAACCTCGGCCACGTGCCGGGCCAGTTCGTGATGGTGTCCATCCCCGGCGTGGGCGAGGCGCCGATCAGCGTCATGTCGTCGCCCAGCCGCACCGGGGAGACGTTCAAGCTGTGCATCCGCAACGCCGGCGACCTGACCGGCCTCATCCACAAGCTCCAGCCGGGCGACGAGATCGGCATTCGCGGGCCGTTCGGGCGCGGCTTCCCCGTCGCCCAGTTTCGCGGCAAGGACATTCTCATCGCGGCGGGCGGCCTGGGGCTGGCCCCGGCGCGCTCGCTGATTGATGAGGTGCTCGACAACCGCACGAGTTTCAGCCGCTTGGTCATCCTCTACGGGGCGAAGAATCCGGGCGAAATCCTGTTCCGCGACGTGCTGGCCGAGT
>CAYNHD010000243.1:0-6237 GCA_964396775.1 uncultured Thermoflexus sp.
TAGGGGTTGAAAGTACATAACACGCTCTAGCCAGGCGTCTGCCCGGCGCATAGTCGGCACGACTCACACGGATCGCAAGAGAAAATGGCCATGTTGAGCGAATCACAGGTGATTGAGGTCTTCAAGGCGCTGGCAGACTCCAACCGGCTGGCTCTGTTCCGGCTGCTGCTGGAAAGCGATCTCACCAATTCGGAGTTGATGGACAAGACCAGCCTGCGCCAGAACCTGCTCTCGCACCATCTCAACATTCTGGTGGAGAGCGGGTTGGTGCGGGTGCAGCGTAGCATTGGCGACGCGCGGCGGCACTATTTCAGCGTAGACCTGGCGCGGGCGGGGCAGTTCGCGGCGTGGTGGGAGCGGCACGGCTCGTGCACGCCCGACCGTGACCAGGCGCTGCCTGCCCTGCGCCGTCCCCGGCGCGTGCTGTTCCTGTGCCGGCGCAACAGCGCCCGCTCGCTGATGGCCGAGGCGCTGGCCCGCCACTTCGCGCCAGATGCGCTGATTCCGTTCAGCGCCGGCATCGAGGAGCCGGAGGAGGCGCTCCCTGAAGTCGTGGGGCGCGTGCTGGCCGAACATGGAATCTCTGCCGCCGGGCTGGTCGGCAAGACGCTGGACGAACTGGCCGGGCAGCCCTTCGACCAGGTGATCACCGTCTGCGACACCGTGCACGAGGGAGAGGGGATCGACACCCCGCTGCTGCACGGCGTACCTCAGGCGCACTGGTCGCTGAACGATCCGCTGGAAGCCACTACCCCCGCCGAACAGGACCGGCTGGCGCGCGAGCTGCTCGCCGAGCTACGGCTGCGGCTGACCTGCCTGGTGCGCCGTTTCGCAGCCGAGGAAACCCCCGAAGCGTAGGCGTCGCGCGCCCTGAGCGTATGCCATGAACCCCGCCAATTTGCTAGAATAGCAGGGAAGAATGCCTGTATTGGCGGGCCGGAGCGCCGGCAAATGGCCTGCGGCCTGCCGCCCCGGTATGCTCATGGACGCTTGCGGAGGGTAGATCGTGCTTCATCGTCGCCTGCTGATAGTCGCCGTGGTGGGTCTGGTGGCCCTCAGCGCCGCGCTGCCCAACGGCGCAGCACGCGCCGCCAACCCGGATCGCGCGGCCTGCCTGAGCACCCCCTTCGGGCCGGGCTGTGCCGCCGGGCTGCCCACCGTCGAATACCAGATGCTACTCGACGAAATGCTGCTGCACCCCCAGCCCGACGTGCGCCCGCTGGCCCCCAACAGGGAGGAAATCGCCCGCTTCGCCTTCCGGCGCATCGTCGGCGGCGCTGCGACGCTCTACGACTCGCCGGGCGGCAACCCCATCGGCGAGATTCCTGAAGGATTCAACTACGTCACGGTGACCGGCACGCAGGGCGATTGGGTGCAGGTCAACGACGGGCAGTGGATGTCTGCCAGCCAGCTTGCCATCACCCGCCCCAGCGAGTTTACCGGCGTGTATCTGGACGGTGAGCTGGCCTATCCGATGGCCTGGGTGCTCGTCCCGTCGTATCCCAGCCCCTACCCCGGCGCGGCGGGCGACCAGTCGCGCCCGAAGATCGAGCGGTACACGCGCGTCAACATCTTCGCTACAGCCGAGGCGAACGGCTGGGAGTGGTACCTGATCGGCCCGGAAGCGTGGGTTCCACAGACGAGCGTGGCGCGCATTGTCTTCGTCGAGCCGCCGGCGCAGGTCAAGGGGCGCTGGTTCGCCGTTGACCTGTACGAGCAGGTGCTCATCGCCTACGAGGAGCACACGCCCGTCTTCGCCACGCTGATCTCGTCCGGCCTGGAAAAATGGCCGACCAACGAAGGCGTCTTCACCGTCTGGTCGCGCCAGATCAACGGCCACATGAGCGGGGCCGAGGGCCAGCCGGACTTCTATTCGCTGGAGAACGTGCCCTGGGTGATGTACTACGACCAGGCCATCTCGCTGCACGGCACATACTGGCACGATGGCTTCGGCTACCGGCACAGTCACGGCTGCGTCAATATGACGATCACCGATGCGCACTGGGTGTACACCTGGAGCCTCGACGGCGGTTACGAGAAGCCCTACGTCTACGTCTACAGCACAGGCCAGTATCGCTGAGCGCCAAGACGAGACTTCCGAAGTCTGCCGGACTTCGGAAGTCTGTGCTCGCAGCTCGCTCGTAGGGGCGTCGCTCTGCTGCGGGCAAGCCTCACCCCCGCTCGGCGCTGACGCGCCTCGCCGCCCCCTCTCCCCGACGTGGAGAGGGGGCAAGCCGAGCGTAGCGAGGCTGGGGGTGAGGCTACTCGGCGGAGTCGCTGGCAACCTGCGCGCGCACTGCACGTCGGGACGCTCTCTGCTTGTGCCCGGTTCGGGGGCGTATGCGATACGTCCCCACGCATCCCCCACGCGACGAACTGTAAAAAGCCCATAAAGGTGTGCCCGGCGCGCAACCCTGGCCGCGCTGCCGCGTAATGATCAGTGACAACGCACGCTGACATCCGCGCGACCGCCCTTCGCTAAGGTCGCCCGGCAAGGAGAAACCGGAATGAACGACATGCTCAAGAACCTGCCTTCGCTTGGCCAGATGCTCAAGCTGATCGTCTTCCTGATCCTCGCCCTGATCGTGCTCGCCCTGGTGCTGGCCATCGTCAAGGCGCTGATCCCGCTGCTGATCGTGGCCGCGCTCGTCGCCGGCGGCATCTACCTGTACCGGCGGCTTCAGGCGCAAGGCTCAGCTTCATAGGCATTGGGCGCGCGCAGCCGCGCAGCAACCAGGGAGAGACTCCACCCATGTACGAGCGATTTCGCGCCATGTCGTGGCTGGGCCAGCTTGTCACCCTCGTGGTCGTGTTGCTGGCCGTCTCGATTGTCCTCCAGATCGTGGTTGGGATCGTCAAGGCGCTGGTTCCGCTGGCCTTCACGGCGCTGGTCATCCTGGGGCTGCTGTGGCTCTTTGACCATCTGCGCGACTGACCTTCGCGCCCCGATGCCGCTACCCCACGTGAAACGGGCCGCCCACAGATACTCGTGAGCGGCCCGTCTTGTTGCCCGCTACATGTTCGCTCGCTCAGCCGCCTGCCCCATTGCAGCCGCCGTGCCCGTTGGGGCTGCGCACCGATTGCAGCGGCGTGAAGACGGGCGTGTCTGTGTGCGGGTCGTGGGCGACGATCCCCTCCACCTGGAAGACCTCACGCAGCACGGTGTCGGTCATCACCTCGGCGGGCGTCCCCGCCGCGTAGACGACCCCCTCGCGCAGGGCCACCAGGCGGTGGCTGAAGCGGGCGGCCTGGTTGAGGTCGTGCAGCACCATGACAATGCTCAGCCCGGTCTCCGCATTGAGCGATTGCAGCAGCACCATCACGTCAAGCTGGTGGCTGATGTCGAGGAAGGTCGTCGGCTCGTCGAGCAGCAGGATGCGCGGCTCCTGGGCCAGCGCCAGGGCGATCCACGCCCGCTGACGCTCCCCGCCGCTCAGGGTGGTCAGCCGGCGCTCGCCCAGATCGCTCATCCCAGTGACGGCCAGCGCCCATTCGACCACTTCGCGGTCGTGGCGGCTGGAGGCGCGCCACCAGGCCTGGCGGGCGAAACGCCCGCGTGCGACGAGATCGCGCACGGTGAGGTCGTCCGGCGCGGTGGGGTTCTGCGGCAGGATGGCCAGCGTCTGGGCGACCTTGCGCGTGGGCATGCGGTGAATGGCCTTGCCGTCCAGGTACACCGCGCCGCCCTGCGGACGCATCAAGCGGGCCAGCGTGCGCAGCACCGTGCTCTTGCCCGACCCGTTGGGGCCGACCAGGGTGACGATCTCGCCCTGGGCGACGGTCAGCATCAGGTCGCGCACGACGACAGCGCCGCGCCGGTAGCCGAGCGTCAGATGATCAGCGGTGAGTGTAGGCATGGACGGCTCTCTTGCTCTGAATACGGTTATTGGTTTCTGGTTATTGGTTCTTGGTTGCTGGCTGCCTGTCACGATCATCCCTGATCACCAGCCGCCAGCCACCAGATAACCAACCACCAATAACCAACAACCCTCTCACCACTGCGCCCGGCGAGCACGCACCAGCCACAGAAAGAGCGGCCCGCCGATCAGCGCAGTGATGATCCCAACCGGAAACTCGACGTTCTTCAGGTCGAACAGCGCCGGGAACGTCACCCGCGCCGCCGTGTCCGCGCCCACCAGCAGCGCCGCACCCAGCAGCGCGCACGTCGGCAGCAGGAAACGGAAGTCCGACCCGACCAGCCGCCGCGCCACGAAGGGCACCAGCAACCCGACGAAAGCGATCAGCCCGGCGACGGCGACCGCGCTGCCCGCCAGCACAGCGGCGACGGCGCTCATCAGGAAGCGCGTCCACTCAACGTGCAGGCCCAGCCCCTGGGCCATTTCGTCGCCCAGGGCCAGGATGTTGGCGCGCCTGGCCAGCATCATCGCCAGCACGAACCCGGCGATGCTGTATGGGACGATCAGATGGTACTCGCGCCAGCCCGCCGTGTACAGCCCGCCGACCAGCCACTGGAAGATGATCTGCCCGCCGCCCTGCACGGACATGACGACGACCGTCGTTGTCAGCGCGCTCATCATCGCCGTCAGCGCGACGCCGGCCAGGGCCAGGCGCGTCGTAGTGACGCCGGAGCCGTCCCAGGCGATAGCGTAGACGATCAACGCGCCGATCAGCGCGCCGATGAAGGCCATGACCGGCACAGCGTCCGGCGGGAAGCCTTCAACGCGCAGCGAGGTAGCTGCCGCCGCGAACCCACCTCCGGCGGATACGCCCAGGATGTAGGGGTCGCCCAGCGGCGAGCGCACCACGCCTTGCAGCAGCGCGCCCGCTACGGCCAGGTTCAGGCCCACCAGCGCCCCGGCCAGCGCGCGCGGCAGGCGCACTTCGTGGATGATCAGGGCGACGGACTTCTTGACGCTCTCGCGGTCTTGCAGCGCCTGGATGACCTCATCCGGGGCGATGGACTGCGAGCCGCTGCCCAACGCCAGGATCAACGCCCCAAGCAGCAGCAGGCTGCTCAGGGCGATGACCGTCAGACGGGTGAACAAGCGCCGGCGCGAGAGGTCCAGCGCGTGAGCAGACGAGGCCGGCGTGACAGCCTCCGCGCGCACTTACTCCATCCCTTCGCCGTAGAAGATGTCGTACAACTGGGCCATTGCCTCGATGAAGCGCGGGCCGGGCGATTCGACGAACAGACGGTTATCTAGCTCAATCACGCGCCCGTTCTGGAAGGCCGACAGCGACGACCAGATCGGGTCGCTGGCCATCGTCTCTGGCATGGGCGTCGGCGCGCCGCGCGTCACGGTGAAAACGAAGTCCGGGTCGGCGTCCACAACCGCCTCGACGCTAAGTTGAGCGTAGCCAGGGAATGGTCCGGCGTCGGCTTCGCCGTCAGCGATGTTGGTTGCGCCCAGGCGCTTGGCCATGTCGCCGAAGTAGGTAGCGGACTTGCCGTAGTTGGGCACATCGAGCGTGCCAACGATGAAGACAATGCTCGGCCCTTCCTGCCCCGCGCCGAGCTTGTCGGCCAGGGCCAGGTAGCCATCATAGGCACGGGCCAGATACTCGGCTTCAGTGTCGTGCCAGGTCGCCTGACCGAGCAGGCGCACATTCTGCGGCACGTCGCTCGCCGTCATGGTCATGACCATGATCGTCGGCGCGATGGCTTCCAGCTTGTCCAGGATGCTCATGTTAAGCTGGGCGTTGCCGATGATCAGGTCCGGCTCCAGGGCGGCCAGCGCCTCCAGGTTGGGCTGGTAGCCGGTGCCGAAGTCAGGCAGGCTGGCCGCTTCGGGCGGGTAGTCCATGCCCGACGTGACGCCCACCGGCGTCACGCCGATGGCGAAGAGCATCTCGCTGATCGAGGCGCTCATGCCCACGATACGCTGCGGCGGCGCTTCGAGCGTCACCTGGCGGCCCACAAAGTCTACAATCGTGCGCGGCTCGCCCCCCTCTTGGGCGGAGGCGAGGGGTGCACCCAGCACGACGATCAGCGTCAGCGCCAGCAGCACGGCTATCACACGGCGCACCGAGGTTGCAGATAGCATCTTCGCTATTCTCCTTATGGTATGCTTAATCCTATGCGGCGAGGACACTTCCAGCCAATTCTGGCGGATGCGCTCACATTGTAGCCGGGCATGGTATAACTGACAACGCGGAAACTTCAGTAATTCTTAGTCACTTTTGTAGATTCAGGAAGTTTTCGCGGGGGGTATCTCATCTCCGGGGCAAAAGATCACCGCTGGGGCGCAGAGAGCGCAAAGAGAAGATAGGTTGGAG
>CAYNHD010000244.1:0-6229 GCA_964396775.1 uncultured Thermoflexus sp.
TGCGGGGGAAGGGCCGGGGAGGGGGTAAAGATACCTCTCAAACGGCCTCTGAGGGTGCGCAGAGGCGTCGCGGAGGCCAGACTTCCGAAGTTTTCGGAAACTTCGGAAGTCTCTTTCGCGCGCCCCTGCCCCGCGCCAGATTTTGCCCGCACCCTCACCAGAATTGTTGTTGGCCTGCGGGATGGCTTAGTCTATAATGAGAATACGTCTGGTGAACGGGTCTGGTAAGCGTTGAGCCGATACACCATTGCCTATAATACTGTCTAAGGCAGGCTCAGCGTGACCCGGCAACATCGGCGTTGAGAATACACTGTGGGCTGGTGGTGGCTGGATGCCGGCGGCAGACCATGACATACTCAGGCAGGGGCGGCCTGCTGCGCGTCGAGCGGCGGCGGAGGCTGCCCTGTGCATCAGGGTGGGCATGAGTCAGCGGGCTGGCATACCCCACAATGGCGCGGAAAGGAGAACACATCGCACTGGCAGTTCAGCAAGATAACTGGCCGGTCTGAGACGACCTGGCACACTGCTTTCCGTTTGCTCTCTCGTCGTCCGCACACCTAGACTCTCATAGCATAACACCTGTTGGAGGATACCATGAAAAAGCATTTGACCTTGTTGTTGGTGATCGCGCTGGTCGTCGGCGCGGTGCCCGCGCTGACCTCGGCGCAGGAAGCTCCTACCCTGCTCCTCTGGGTGGACGAGACCCGCTCCGCCGTGATCGAGGAACTGGGCGCGTCGTTCTCTGAGGAATACGGCGTTGACCTGGTGGTGCAGCAGATGGGCTTCGGCGACATCCGCGACCAACTGCGCATCGCTGGCCCGGCGGGTGAAGGCCCGGACATCATCATCGGCGCCCACGACTGGCTGGGCGAGCTGGTGACCAACGGGATGCTCGCCGCGATTGATCTGGGCGATGCGGCGGAAGGCTTCGCGCCAGCCACGATCCAGGCCCTCACCTGGGACGGCGAGCTTTACGGCGTGCCCTACGCCATCGAGAACGTTGGCTTCTTCTATAACACCGAGCTGGTGCCGACTGCCCCGGCCACCTTTGACGAGGTGCGCAGCGTGTCGGAAGAACTGATGAGCTCCGGCAAGGCCGACTACGGCTTCATCCGCCAGGACGGTGACCCGTATCACTTCTTCCCGATCCAGACGGCCTTTGGCGGCTACATCTTTGGCCTGGACGACCTGGGCAACTACACGGCTGAAGATGTCGGCGTGGACAACGAAGGCTCGGTTGCCGCGCTGCAGTGGCTGCAGGGCATGATCGGCGACGGCCTGCTCCCCACCGGTCTGGATCACCCCGCCGCGCTGGCGCTGATGCAGAGCGGCGAGGCCGCGATGTACATCACCGGCCCCTGGAGCATCGGCGGGCTGGTTGAGGCGGGCACGCCGTTCGCCATCGCCCCCATCCCGGCTGGCCCAGAGGGTGACCCTGGCCGTCCGTTCCTCGGCGTGCAGGCCTTCATGGTCAGCGCCTTCAGCAAGAACCCGCTGCTGGCCCAGGCGTTCCTGACCGAGTGGGTGGCCTCCGAGGAAGTGCAGTTTGCCCTGTACGAACAGGGCAACCGCACCCCGGCGTTGCTCTCGGCCCAGGAACAGGTAGAAGACGAGTACCTGGCGGCCCTGACCGAAGCAAGCGCGGTGGGCCAGCCGATGCCGGCCATCCCGGCCATGTCGGCGGTGTGGACCGCGTGGGACAACGCGATTCGCCTGGCCTCGAATGACCCGACGGCGGATGCGGCGGAACTGGCCAAGCTGGCCGCTGACGCCATCCGCGAGGCGGCTGCTGCCGAGTAGCGTCCGTTCTTGGGCCTGCTCTACATCCGCGCAGTATGAGACTTGCACAGGGGTCAGCAGCGCGCTGCTGGCCCCTGCTCAAAAACCGGTCACTGAATGCGAAAGGAGAAGCGCGCCGCACCGGGCCGGGCATCCATAACGATGCGGCGCGGAGAAAGCGATGGCTACCGCGAAACCTGCTTCACGCGCATCCGCTCGCTTGCCCGCCGCGCTGTTTTCGTCACGCTCGCTCGTGGTGACTCTCCTGCGCCTGGCCGGGCTGGCCTTCATTGATGCGTTTGCCATCTGGTTTGCTGCGCGCCTGGTCAACGACGGCGAATATATCCTGGCGCTCTTCATCGCCGTGATCACGCTGGGGGTCAACGTCGCCTTCCTGTTCGAGGGGATGTACCCCTACCGCTGGTTCACCCCTGGCCTGTCCCTGTTGATCCTGATGATTGTTTATCCCACCATCTTTACCGTTTATGTGGCCTTCACCAACTATAAAGACGGCAACCTGCTGACGCGCGTCCAGGCGGAAGAAGTCCTGCTCAGCCGCACCTTCCTGCCCGAAGACGCCAAGACCTACAGTTGGACGGCGTTCCGCTCCCTGGACGATCCCAACCTGTGGGGGTTGTGGCTGATCCCCACCGACGGCCAGGGCGAGGCTGTCTTCGCTGAGCCGGGGAACGCCACCCCAGCCAGTGACGTAGACCTCGGCGACAATACGCTGGACGAAGACGGCATCCCCACCAGCCTGCCTGGTTGGGAGCGCATCCCCTTCGCCAAGACCATCGCCATCCTCGATAGCGTGCTGGCCAAGATTCAGTTCGGCGAAGACGACAACACCTTCATGCTCAATCCGAAGAACCCGACCAAGCAGGCCGGGCGCTTCGAGGCCAAGTACGCGCTCAACGACGACGGCACGCTCTACGACAGAGAGCTTGGCGTGACCTACAAGGCCATGCGGGGCACGTACACGCCGGTAGACGGGCCGAACAAGAACGCGCAGGGCCAGGTGACCGATGCCGAAGGGCTGCCGCTGCCGGTGATCCGCCCCGGCTATTACGTCACCATCGGCCTGGACAACTTCAAGCGCCTGTTCGAGAACGAGAAGATTCGCGGGCCGTTCATCCGCGTCTTCCTGTGGACGTTCGCCCACGCCTTCTTCACGGTGTTTATCACCTTCTGGTTCGGGCTGTTCCTGGCACTGCTGCTCAACGTCAAGTTCACGCCGGGGCGCGCCGTGCTGCGCACGTTGCTGCTGGTGCCCTACGCCATGCCCGCCTTCATCAGCGTGCTGGTGTGGAAGGGCCTGCTCAACGAGCAGCTTGGCGTGATCAACAAGGCGATTGTGGATGTATTCGGCGTTGACTTCGGCCCGCGCTGGACTTCCAACGCCGGATGGGTCAAGGTGGCCATCCTGCTCATCCAGTTGTGGCTGGGCTTCCCCTACATGATGCTGATCACCACCGGCGCGCTGCAATCGCTGCCCGGCGACATCTACGAGGCGGCGCGCGTGGATGGAGCGAACGCCCTCCAGCAGTTCCGCCACCTGACGCTGCCCCTGCTGCTGGTGTCTGTTGGCCCGCTGCTGATCGCCTCGTTCGCCTTCAACTTCAACAACTTCACCATCGTCGAACTGTTCAACAAAGGCGGGCCACCCATCGCGCCCGACCAGGCTGCCGGGCACAGCGACATCCTGATCACCTACACCTACGAGCTGGCCTTCGGCAGCGGGCGCGGCGCGGACTATGGGTTCGCTTCGACGATCAGCCTGGTCATCTTCCTGATGGTCGCCCTGATCACCTTCTTCAACTTCCGCTTCACGCAGTCGTGGGAGGAGATCTCGGAAAATGTCTAGTATCAGCTACGTCATGCAGAACAAGATGGCGCGCGACCGCTGGCTGAACTACCTGGGCCGGCTGGTCATCGTCGCCCTGGCGCTGTTTTTCGCCTTCTTCCCGATTGTGTGGATCGCGTCGGCATCGTTCGACGAGACGGGCACGCTCAACACGCAGCGGCTCATCCCCCAGGCCAGAGGTCTGGGCAACTACGATAAGTTGCTGAGCAGCAGCATCCATCCCTTCGGCACCTGGATGTGGAACTCGATCAAGGTCGCCTCGATCACGGCCCTCCTGACGGTGACCGTCAGCGCGGTCAGCGCCTACGCTTTCTCGCGTTTCCGTTTCCGGGGGCGGCGCAACCTGATGCTGACCGTCTTCATCGTCCAGGTCTTCCCCAACTCGCTGACCATCGTCGCCACCTTCCTGCTCATCCAGACCATTGGGCAGCACATAAGCTGGCTGGGGCTGAACACGCACGGCGGCCTGATCCTGGTCTACCTGGGCGCGGCGCTGGGCATCAACACCTGGCTGATGAAGGGCTTCTTCGACTCCATCCCGCGCGACCTGGACGAGTCGGCGCGTATTGATGGCGCGTCGGACTGGCTGATCTTCTGGCGGATCATCCTGCCGCTGGTCCAGCCGGTGTTGGCCGTGGTGGGCATCCTGTCCTTCATCGGCACCTATGGCGACGTGATCATCTCGCTGACGCTGCTCAAAGACAAGGATATGCAGACGCTGGCCGTCGGCCTCAACCGCTTCATCAGCGACAACTTCAACCGCGAGTGGGGTGTCTTTTCGGCGGGCGCGCTGATCGGCGCCATCCCCATCGTCATCCTGATCCTCACGTTCCAGCGGTTCTTCGTCAGCGGCCTGACGGAAGGGGCGGTCAAGGGCTAGGCATGGAATTCATTTTCGGGACGTTCGCCACCGACGAACTGAAAGTCGTCCATCACCGGACGGCGCGGCGGGGGGTGCAGCACGGGTTCGCGCTGTCCCCCCGCGATCCGCTCCCCGGCCAGCCGGTCACGCTGACCGTGCAGACCGGCACTGACTTCTCCGCCGACGCGGTAGCCTGCTACTACACGCTCGACGGCAGCGCCCCCGCCGGTTCGCACGGCGTGGCGACCAACGGCCAGGCGCTGGCGCTGGCGCAGGTGAGCATCGAGTGGGATGCGGTCGCCTGGGGCTACGTGACGCGCTGGGAGGGGGCGCTGCCCGCCCAGCCGGAAGGGACGGTCGTGCGCTATCGCATCGGCGCGTGGGCAGAGGGCGGCGAGGAAGTCTTCGCGGACTGGCCGGACGTGCAAGACACTGCCGAGCGTGCGTCTGCCGCCTTCTTTCGCGGAGAGGCGGTTCCGGCTGACCCGCCCCTCGATCCCGCTGGCGGGCAGGCCTTCAGCTATCACGTGGACCGGCTGCGTCCACCGGACTGGGCGCGCCGCGCGATCATCTACCAGGTCTTCGTAGACCGCTTCTACCCCGGCGACGGGGGCGACTGG
This sequence comes from uncultured Thermoflexus sp., assembly GCA_964396775.1. Lineage (GTDB taxonomy): Bacteria > Chloroflexota > Anaerolineae > Aggregatilineales > Aggregatilineaceae > UBA2029. The sequence continues at coordinate 5,126 of CAYNHD010000244.1, forward strand.
CTGCGACCGGACTCGCTGCGCGGCTTCTTCGGCGGGACGCTGTGGGGCGTGCGCGATAAGCTGGACTACATCGCCGGCCTGGGCGCGACGTGCCTCTGGCTCAGCCCCACCTGGGTCAGCCCGTCGCATCACGGCTACGACGTGGTGGACTACACGCGCACCGAGCCGCGCCTGGGCGGTGACGAGGCGCTGCACGCTCTGGTCGAGGCAGCGCACGCGCGCGGCATCCGCGTGCTGCTCGACCTGGTGTGCAATCACCTCTCGCACCAGCACCCCATCTTCCAGGAGGCGCTGCACGACCCGGCCAGCCCCTATCGCGCCTGGTTCACCTTCGACGACTCGCCGGTCGGCTACCGTACTTTCTTCGGGGTGCCGTCCATGCCGCAGATCAACCTGGCGCACCCGGACGCGCGCGCCTGGATGCTGGACATCGCTCAGTACTGGCTGCGCGCGTTCGACGTGGACGGCTACCGCCTGGACTACGCCAACGGGCCGGGGCCGGACTTCTGGGCGGACTTTCGCGCGGCCTGCCGTGCCGTCAAGCCGGACTGCTTCTGCTTCGGCGAGATCGTGGATCAGCCTTCCGCCTGGCTGCCCTACATCGGGCGGCTGGACGGCTGCCTGGACTTTCACCTGGGGGAGGCGCTGCGCAAGACCTACGCCTACCGCACCCGGAGCGAAGCCGATTTCGAGCGGTTCGCCGCGCGCCACGAAGCGTATTTCGCCGCAGAAGGCGAGTTCGTCCGCCCCACCTTCATTGACAACCACGACATGGATCGCTTCCTGTTCATCGCCGGCGGCGACAAGGCCGCGCTGCGCCGCGCCGCCGAAGTCCAGATGCGCCTGCCCGGCCCGCCGGTCATCTACTATGGTACGGAGGTCGGCCTGACTCAGCGCCAGGGCAAAGGCGGCGCGCTGGGGTTGGCGTCCAGCCGCGAGCCGATGCTCTGGGGCGACCGGCAGGACGCCGATCTGCTCGCCTTCTACCGCGGTCTCATCCGGCGGCGGGGGTAAAGGAGCGGTAGGCTCTGAGCAAGACTTCCGAAGTCTCGCAGACTTCGGAAGTCTGGAACGCGCCGGGCGCAGCAGAGCAGCGCCCGAACC
>CAYNHD010000245.1:0-2683 GCA_964396775.1 uncultured Thermoflexus sp.
AACACCCTCTCCATACTTCTTTTCTCTGCGCTCTCTGCGCCTCAGCGGTGATCTCTTGCCCCAGGAATGGGATACGCCCAAACGCGCCCCAGCCGGGCCAGACGGCGGAATCGGGCGGGGAGCGCACCCTCCGCGCGCCGCGTGCGTATACAATAATGATGTCGGCATTCATCCCTGCCCCGCAGGACGCTGAGCATGGAAGGACGCGCATGGCTCAGACAACCTCGATTCGCACATTCTACATCCTGATCCTCACCCAGACTCTCTCCTACATCGGCAGCCGCATGACCGGGCTGGCGGTGGGCATCAAGGTCTTCAACGACACCGGGCAGGTCACGCCGCTGGCGCTGGTCGGCTTCTTCGGCATGGTGCCGCGCATCCTGGCGACCAGCGTCGCCGGCGTGCTGGCCGACCGCTGGGATCGCCGCCACGTCATGATCATCGCCGACGCGGGCGAGGCGCTGGCCACCCTCGTCCTGCTGTTCACCTTCGCCACCGGCACCTTCGAGCTGTGGATTCTGTACGTCCTGACCGTCTGGCAGGCCACTTTCAGCATGTTCCAGGGGCCAGCGTTCAATGCCTCGGTCACTCAACTCATCCCCGACGCCATGCGCGACCGGGCCAACGCCATCCAGCAGATCACCGGGCCGGCGGCGGGGCTGGTCGCGCCGGTGCTGGCTGGGGTCCTGTTCGCGCTGATCGGCGTGACGGGCGTCATGGCCCTTGACATCGCCACCTTCCTGGTAGCCATCGCGGTCGTGGCCGCGGTGCGCATCCCGCGCCCGGCGCAGACCGCCGAGGGCCGCGCCGCCAGGGGATCGGTGTGGCAGGAGATGTTCTCCGGCTTCGCCCTGATGTGGAAGCTGCGCCCCATGTTCTATCTGCTGCTGCTGGCGACACTGCTCAATTTCCTGAGCAACATGACCGGCGTCATGCTGGTGCCCTACATCTTGCTGCTGACCGGCAGCGAGGCGATGTTGGGCACGCTGCTGGCCCTGCTCAGCCTGGGGATGGTCGTCGGCGGCGCGCTGGTCAGCGTGTGGACGATCAAGACAAAGCGGATGCACATCGTGTTTTCGGCGATCATTGTCGAGGCGCTGTTCCTGGCGCTGCTGGGCGTCGCCCGCGCACCCCTCGCGCTGGCGGTCGTCATGTTCCTCTACCTGCTGCCCAACCCAATGATCAACGCGCCACTGTTCTCGCTGGTGCAGGCCAAGACACCGCCTGACATGCAGGGCCGGGTGTTCGCCGCGATCATGCAGCTTGCCATGCTCGCTATGCCGCTGGCCTACCTGCTGGCTGGGCCGCTGGCCGACCGTGTGCTGGAGCCGGCGGTTGGCGGGGCGGGCTGGGGCCTGGTCGCGCCGCTGGTCGGCAGCGATCCAGGGTCGGGCATCGGCCTGCTGTTCGTCATCAACGGCCTGCTGAGTGCATCAGCAGGCGCGGCCTTCTACGCCTGGCCGCGGATGCGCCGCCTGGAGAGTGAGCTACCCGATTACGCGCCGGCGGATCGGTCATTTGCTGGCGACGAAGCCGGGGACGCGCTGAAGCAGGAAGCGGAGCCATTGGCGCTGTGAGGCGGGCGCGCGCGGAGCGACATCCGCGCTCCGCGCGCGTCGAGTCAGGCGGATTCGTAGGTGAGCACGACCTTCACCACGTCCGCCGGGTGCCGGTCAATCAGTGCGTAAGCCTCCGCCGCCTGCGCGAAGGGGAAGCGGTGCGTGATCAGCCCGTCGGTCCGCAGCCGCCCCTCGGCCAGCAGGTGCGTGGCCGTCGCGTGGACGCGCGCCCGATCCCAGGCGGGATAGTCGCGGTGCGGGCAATCCCACACGCCCATGCTGGAGACCATCGTCACGCGGTTGTGGTGCCATTCCTCGCCCAGGCGCAGCGCCGCCGCTCCGCCCTGGTAGAAGCCGCCGGCGACGACCGTCCCCGCCACGCGCACGCTGCGCACCGCTTCGTGCAGGGCTGCGTCGCTGCCCGAAAGCTCGATGGCCACATCCGCGCCGCGCTGGGGGCTGGCCGTCTTGATGGCGTAGGCAACATCTCCGGCGGCGGGATCGAGCGTCCGATCCGCGCCGAACTGTTCGGCCAGCGCGCGGCGGCCCGGCAGGGGGTCAATCGCGTCAATCCAGGCTGCGCCGTCCAGACGCGCCAGTTGGATCGCCAGCAGCCCGATGACGCCCAGCCCGAAGACCGCCACGCGGTCGCCGACCTTGATGTGCGCGTCGTGCACCGCCTGCAAGGCCACGCCCGCCAGGGCCAGGGTGATCGCCGCGTCGGGCGTCAGGCCGGGCGGCAATGGCTCCACCCTGCCGATCATCGTGCGCCCGGCGGGGCGGATGGTGTGCGTCGTGCGGTGGCCGAGCGGCAGGTGGATCAGGTCGCCCGCCGCGAAGCCGGACACGTCCGCACCGACTTCGGTCACGCGCCCGACCCACTCGTAGCCCAGGGACGCGGGATAGAGCGCGCCTTCTTCGGCGGGCAGGAACAGGCGCAGGTCGGGGTCAAAGCGCCGGTTGTGGAACGGCGCGGTGCCCCGGTAGAGGTTCAGCTCCGTGCCGTGACTGATCCCGCTGAGCACCGCCCTGGCGCGAATCTCGTCGGGCTGCAAGGGGCGCTCCTCGTAGGGCACGAGAACGATCTGGCGCGGGCCGGTTAGCTGGAGTTCGTGGAGCATGGG
>CAYNHD010000245.1:2783-6227 GCA_964396775.1 uncultured Thermoflexus sp.
GAGTACTTGCTCGCGGAAGTGCGGGCTGAGCGCGCCTGGGGTGAGCAGATCCACAGACCGGCCCAGCAGCGCGGCCAGCTCTTCTTGCATCGCCACCATGTCAAGGTACGTCACACCGGAATCGGGGACGAACTCCACCAGGACATCCACGTCGCTGTCCGGCGAGAAGTCATCGCGCAGAACAGAGCCAAACAGAGCCAATCGGCGAATGGGATGCCGCTCGCAGAATGCTCTGATTTCGCCGATGGGGATGGTCAGTGGGATGTGCTCCATCGCTGAGCCTCTCTTGCCCCCAGACCTACCGATTGCCGTGCGGCGTGTCGTTCAGGATGCGCGCCAGCTCGCGGCTGAGCAGGCCGGTGCGCTCGTCGCGCAGCAGCGGCAGCCGGTAGCGCGTGCGGTGAAGCTGGTTGAGGTCAATCTGCCCGACGATCAGCGCCTCCTCGAAGTACGGCCCGTGCAGCAGGAATTCGCCGTTCGGGTCGGCGATGGTGCTGCCGCCCCAGAAGTTCAGCCCGTCCTCGAAGCCGATGCGGTTGCAGTGGACGACGAAGCTGGTGAACAGGCTGGCGTAGGCGCTGTTGACCATCTCCACCCAACGCGCGCTGTGCAGGCGCGGGTCCTCGTCCAGGCCGCGACCGGGGCTGGCGCTGTGCAGCAGCAGCACGTCCGCCCCATCCAGCCACAGCAGATACGGCGGCGAGGCGTGCCAGAAATCCTCGCAGATCAACATGCCCATCCGCCCGAAGCGCGTGTCGAAGGCGCGCACTTCGTCGCCCCAGGCGAAATAGCGCCCCTCGTCGAACATGCCGTAGGTCGGCAGGTAGGCTTTGCGGTGCACGTGGACGACCGCCCCGCCGCTGAGGTACGCCTGCGAGATGTAGAAGCGGTGCCGCGCGTCCTCTTCGACGAAGCCCACCGTCAGGTCGAGGGCGTGGCGGCGCGTCGCTTCCAGCAGCGGGCCGAAGGCCGGATCGTCGGGGCCGGGGGCGATGCCCAACTCGTACACCATATCCTGCAGGTAGTAGCCGGTCAGCGACAGCTCCGGGAACAGCAGCAGCTCGACGCCCTGCGCCGCCGCCTCGTCAATGCGCGCCAGGTGCTCCCTCAGGTTGGCGGGCACGTCGCCCAGCTTGGGGCTGATCTGGGCCAGGCCCAGCGTGATCTTCATCGGCGTCCGTCTCCCTCACTGTTGGGGATGAGCCAGGACTCTCTGCTGCCTCAATCATACCGCATCCGCCGCGTTCGGACTCGATTCTCCCGCCGGTCGCGCAGCCACAGCGCCCCGCCGATCACGGTGCAGACCAGCAGCAGCATCAGGTCGAAGACCTGATCAGCGCGGCGATTCAGCAACGTGGGGGCATAATCGGCGCGCAGGAAGCCGAGCAGGGCCAGCCCCAGCCCGCTCAGCCCCAGGACGAGCCACAGGCGGAGTCCCGGCAGCCAGCCGCGCCAGGTCAGCAGGGCGGCCAGCGCCCACAGCGCCGCGCCAAGCAACATCCCTGCGGCCTGTACATCGAGGCGCGGCGCGACGAACCCGTAAGCGTCCGGCAGCTCAGCGACCAGCCAGCCGGGCCAGTCGGCCAGCGTTGCGACCTCGTAGCCAACGCCGCAGCCCGCGCTCCGGCAGCCGCCCCAGGCCGCCATCATCCCCGGCGGCCAGGCCAATGCCGCTGCGTCCGTCCACGCGCGGAAGGGCACGTCGCGCAGCCGGGCGGCGATCAGCGCGGCGGGCAGCCCGGCCAGGAGCGCGCCGTGCCAGGCCATGCCGCCCAGCGACAGGCGCGCGATCTGGTCGCGGGAGGCGGCGAAGCGATCCCAGTCCTGGGCCACGTGAAGCCCGCGCGCGCCGATCACCCCGGCGATTAGCGCGACAAGCGCCACGTCCAGCCAGCGCGCCGCGCGCCCCGGATCGGCTCGGTGCGCCCGCCAGCCAACGATGCCCACGCCGACCAGCGCCCCGCCGAGCAGCCAGGCGTTGTAGGCGCGCAGTGTCAGCGGGCCAAGCTCAACCACAACCGGGTCCATGCGTTCTCCGTAGAATCACATAGGGGTGGCGTGTGCGCCGCTCCTGCGCCCAACGGTACGGCGAATCAGCGCGGCTGTCAAACGGCGCGGGGGGGTGTTTTTGAACCGCTGAGACGCAGAGAGCGCAGAGGAAAGACAGATAAGGAGAACGAAGGCATTGTCTCCATTCTCTGTTCTTCTCCGCGTCCTCTGCGTCTCCGCGGTGAGGCTCTTTGGCAAAACTCAGGGGTTCGGACGGGAGCCTGTTATAATCGGCGCTGGCTGTGCATGAACCGGTGACGCGGGGCGGTGCGCTGCGGCACGCCGTATCGCGGAGAATTAAGGAGGAGAAACGCTCATGATCATTCTGGTGCTTAATGTGCTCGCGATCGCGGGGCTGGCCATCGCTGGCTTCGGCATCTTCATGATCGCGCAGGCCGTCTCGCGCAACGACCCCGCGCGTGTGGGTGTCATGCTGACGGCAATTGGCGTGGTGATCGCCGCTGTGTTCTTCATTCTGGGGGCGGGCGTGGTGGAGATTCAGCCGCAGGAAGTCGGCGTGGTCTTCAACGTGCTCAGCGGCGAGCTGGCCGACACGCCGCTGGGTCCGGGCCTGCATATCGTCATCCCCGGCGTCCAGCAAGTGACCATCTATTCGACCACCCAGCAGGAATACACGGCGGCAGGGCTGCTCAGCGAAGGCGCTGCGCGCGGCGATGAGGCCATCGTCGCCCTGACTCAGGACGGCCAGGAAGTCAGCCTCGATGTGACGATGCTCTTCAGCATTGATCCGGCCAAAGCCAACATCGTTCACCGCCGCTGGCAAGAGCGTTACATCAACGGCCTCATCCGCCCCACGCTGCGCAGCGAGGCGCGCGCCGCGCTTACTGAGTTCCGCGTCGAGGAGATTTACGGTGGCGACCGCACCCTGCTCGTCCAGTCCATTGAGGAGAGCATTCGCCGCCTGATCGAGCCGGAAGGCCTTCAGTTGAGCAATATCCTCATCCGCCACATCCGTTTCTCGCCAGAATATGTCGCCTCCATCGAGCGCAAGCAGGTTGCCCAGCAAGAGGCGTTGGAGGCCGAGTTCCGCGTCGAGCAGAAGCGCCAGGAGGCCGAGCAGGTGCGCGAATCGGCGCGCGGTGACGCCGACGCCGCCCGGATTCGCGCCGAAGGAGAGGCCGAGGCGCTGCGCCTGATCAATGAGCAGCTTGACCAGAACCCGCTGCTGCTGCAATGGCGCTACATCGAGCAGCTTGGCGACGACGTGCAGATCATCGTCATCCCGTCCAACAGCCCGTTCCTGTTTGACCTGGAGTCCTTGATCGGGGCCACGAGCGCGTCGGGAACGCTGCCCTCGCCTGAGCCTGCTACCGGCGGCGACTAGTGCATGTTGGCGGAAGTCCACCAGTGGCTGTTCGATGGTTTACCCCACCC
>CAYNHD010000246.1:0-6195 GCA_964396775.1 uncultured Thermoflexus sp.
CACACCGGCCTGGACGGAGTGGGCGTCGGCCTTCATGATTATCGCCATCCTGACGATGCTCTTCAGCCTGGGGATGCGCTATCTGCCGGCGTTCAAGGGCATCCAGGTGGACAGGCCGCTGGAAGAGCGCGTGCCCCGGCTGGTTCAGGGGCGGTAGCGAGGCCGGATCATCCCGTTACCGGTTCAGGGTTGCCCGGATACAGACTTCCGAAGTTTTCGGAGACTTCGGAAGTCTTGTTTTGGGCGATGCCTGATCGCGGGTGGCGCGTCTCAGTTCTAGGGCAGAGCATCACCGCAGAGGCGCGGAGCGCGCAGAGAAAAGCAAAGAGTCTCATTGTTCTTCTCTGCGCCCTCTGCGTCTCTCTGCGGTTCAAGGATGCACCCACTTCCCGCCGTGCTTTTTGCGCCCGCGCGCTCTATAATCGGAACGACAGGCTGCCGGACTCTCCAGCACAGGATGGCCCATGACCTCACTGCGCGACCTGCCCAGCATTGACGCGCTGCTGCGCGCCAGCTCCGCCCTGGTGGATTGCTACGGCCACGCCCAGGCGACCGAGGCGCTGCGTCGCGTGGTGGACGGGGCGCGTCAGGCTGCGCTGGAAGGCGCGCCCGTGCCGTCCGACGCTGAGCTGGTCGCACGCGCGGCGGAGGCGCTGGCGCGCGTGGCGCGGCCTACGCTGCGCCCGGTGGTCAACGCGACGGGCGTGATCCTGCACACCAACCTGGGGCGCGCCCCGCTCTCAGACGAGGCGTTGGCGGCGCTGGCGGGGGTAGGCAGCGGCTACAGCACGCTCGAATACGAACTGGAGGCGGGGACGCGCGGCAAGCGCGACCGGCACATTGAGCGCCTGCTTACCGCCGTGACCGGCGCTGAGGCCGGCATGGTTGTCAACAACAACGCGGCGGGCGTGCTGCTCGCGCTGACGGCGCTGGCCGGGGGCCGCGCGGCGATCATCAGCCGGGGGCAGCTTGTCGAGATCGGCGGGTCGTTCCGCGTGCCCGACGTGATGGCTCAGAGTGGGGCGATCATGGTCGAGGTGGGCACGACCAACCGCACGCACCTGCGCGACTACGCCGCTGCCATTGACGAACGAGCAGCCTGCATCGTGCGCGCCCACGCCTCTAACTTCAAAATCGTGGGCTTCACCGAATATGTGCCGCTGGCCGATCTTGCCGCGCTCGCCCACCAACACGGGCTGATCCTGCTGGACGACATTGGCAGCGGGGCGCTGCTCGATACGGCGCAGTTCGGTCTTTCCCACGAGCCGACCGCCCAGGAGAGCCTGGCCGCCGGCGCCGATCTCGTCATGTTCAGCGGCGACAAGCTGCTCGGCGGGCCGCAGGCGGGGATCATCATTGGCCGCGCCGACCTGATCGAGACGCTCAAGCGCCACTCGCTGGCCCGCGCCATCCGCGCCGACAAGCTGGCTCTGGCGGCGCTGGCGGCGACGCTGGAGCACTACCGGCGCGGCGAAGCCCTGGAAAAGATTCCCGTCTGGCGGATGATCAGCATGACACCGGACGCCATTCGCGCGCGCGCCGAGGCGTGGGCGGGAGCCGTGCCCGGCGAGGTTGTGCCCGCCGAGTCAACTGTCGGCGGGGGGAGTCTGCCAGGTGACACGCTGCCGACGTGGGCGTTGGCCCCGCGCGTGGCTCAGCCCAACGCGGCGGCGGCGCGGCTGCGCGCCAGCGATCCGCCGGTCATCGCCCGTGTGAGCGAGGATCGCCTGCTGCTCGACCCGCGCACCGTCCTGCCGGAGCAGGATGGAGACGTGCTGCGCGCGCTGAAAGAGCTATCGCAACGGCCTTCTCATAGCCAGCAGGAGTAACCCGAAATGTGGAACCGAATTCGCAGCAGCTTACCCACGCTTCTGATTGCCCTGGGCGTCATGACCGCCGTTCCGCTCCACGCGCAAGACGGAGACGAGCCTTACGAGCCGATCATTGATCCGGCCCACTTCGTTGAGGGAGTGGACAACCCATTCTTCCCACTGGTGCCCGGTACCACATACATCTACGAAGGCGAGTCGGACGGTGAAACTGAGCGCATCGAAGTTGTTGTCACTCATGAAACTCGTGAAATACTGGGCGTTGAATGTGTGGTTGTCCGGGATACAGTCTGGGCCGATGGTGAGGTCATCGAGGACACGTTCGACTGGTACGCTCAAGACAAAGATGGCAACGTATGGTACATGGGCGAAGACACGAAAGAATATGAGGGCGGCGAAGTAGTCAGCACGGCAGGTTCCTGGGAGGCAGGTGTAGACGGGGCCAAGCCCGGTATCATCATGTGGGGCGATCCACAGGCAGGCGAGGTATATCGCCAGGAATACCTTGCCGGTGAAGCCGAGGATATGGCTGAGGTCATCAGCCTGATCCGATCCCCATCTGAGACCGGCGACGATCACGGCGCATTCCTCGTCATCCACGAATGGACGCCCCTTGAGCCAGGAGTTGCCGAGCACAAGTACTATGTGGCCGGAATCGGGCTTGTTCTTGAAGTGAAGGTCGAAGGTGGGGAAGGGCGGATGCAACTGGTTGATATTGTAATCAGCGCGGATTAAGCAGTCTGTATCCCCCAAAAGAGACAGGCTATGCACGTCATCGGCACCGCCGGACACGTGGATCACGGCAAATCCACGCTCACCTATGCCCTGACCGGCATCAACCCGGATCGTCTGGCCGAAGAACAACGCCGCGAGATGACCATTGACCTCGGCTTCGCCTGGCTCGATCTGCCGACGGGCGAGCGCGTGGGCATCGTGGATGTACCAGGGCACCGCGACTTCATCGAGAACATGCTGGCCGGCGTGGGGGGCATTGACGCGGCGTTGCTGGTCATCGCCGCCGACGAAGGCGTGATGCCCCAGACGCGCGAGCACCTGGCCATCCTCGATCTGCTGGCCGTCCCCACCGGCCTGATCGCCCTGACCAAGATTGACCTGATCAGCGACCCGGACTGGCTGGAACTGGTGCAGCTTGACATCATGGAGACGGTGCACGGCACCGTGCTCGACGGCAAGCCGATCATCCCCGTCTCCGCGCGCACGGGCGAGGGGCTGGGCGATCTGGTCGCGGCGCTGGCCGACCTGCTGGCTCACCAGCCGCCGCGCGCCGACCTGGGCAACCCGCGCCTGCCCATTGACCGCGTGTTCACCATCAGCGGGTTCGGCGTTGTGGTGACGGGCACGCTGCTTGACGGGGCGCTGGCCGTCGGGCAGGAGGTCGAGATTCAGCCGGCGGCTGTGCGGGCGCGCGTGCGCGGGCTGCAATCGCACGAGCAGAGCATCGAGCAGGCGACGCCGGGCCGACGCCTGGCGGTGAATCTGCGCGGCGTGGACAGGGACGCGCTCAAACGCGGCGATGTGCTAGGATTGCCGGGTGCCTGGCAGCCGACGACACTGCTCGACGCACGGCTGCGCTACCTGCCGGACGCACACCTGCCGCTGGAGCACGACGATCCGGTGAAGTTCTTCGTCGGCGCGGCGGAGGTGATGGGCCGCGTCCGCCTGCTGGATAAGGAGCGCGTCCTGCCCGGCGAAGAAGCGTGGGTTCAACTGCGATTGGATGCGCCGGTCGTTGCTGCGCGCGGCGACCGCTTCATCCTGCGCCGTGCCTCGCCAGCCGAGACGGTTGGCGGCGGGGTGGTGCTCGACGCCGCGCCCGGTCGCCGCTGGAAACGCTTCCGCCCGGAGGTGATCGCCCGCCTGGAGGCACTGCGCGGCGGCGATCCGCTGCAGATCGCGCTGGTGGCCCTCGCCAGGCAGCCGGGGCCTGTGCCGCTGAGCGAAGCCGCGCTCACCCCCGTCCAACTGGAGACCGCGCGGGCGGCGGATTCGGTCCGCGTGTTGGGCGGGCAGTGGGTGATCCACGCGGCAAGCTGGGAGCGCCTGACCGAGCGGGCGCGGCGCGCGCTGGCGCGGCTGCACAGCGCAGAGCCGCTGCGCGCCGGGCTGCCCCGCGATGCGCTGCGCGGCCAGATGCGCCTGGGCCTGGATGTGTTCGAGAGCGTGCTGGCGGAGATGATCGCCGGGGGCGTGGTCAGGCTGGCGGCGAATGGGGCGGTCTGCCTGCCCGATCACGAAGTGCGCTACACGGCTGCGCAGCAGGAGGGCATTGCCCGGCTGCTGCGCGAGTTCGCCCGCGCGCCGTACCTGCCGCCAACGGTCGGCCAGGCGCTTGAGTTCGTGTCTAGCGACGTGCTCAACAGCCTGATTGAGCGCGGTGACCTGGTGCGCATCAGCGACGACGTGCTGCTGGCCCCGGACGTGCTACGCGAGTGGATCGCCTTCGCCCGCGAGGCGCTGGAGCGGGGCGAGACGCTGACCGTCGCCGTGCTGCGCGACCGCTTCCAGACGACGCGCCGCTACGCGCTCGACTTCCTGGAGCGGCTGGACGCGCTGGGCATCACCCGGCGCGCGGGCGACGAGCGCGTGCTGGGGTCGGGGCAGTGGGAGCGACTGCTGTAGTCGGGACAAGAACAAGATTCACCGCCGAGGCACAGAGAGCGCAGAGGAAAGGCGAGGAATCTCTTAGAGGCCGTTTGAGAGGTATCTTTACCCCCATCCCCGCCCTTCCCCCGCTTGCGGGGAAGGGAGAAAGGACCGCTCTTGAAGTCCCTCCCCGCCTGCGGGGAGGGATTTAGGGTGGGGTTGCGGGCCTTTTCAAACGGCCTCTCAAGTTCTTCTCTGCGTCCTCTGCACCTCAGCGGTTCAATTGAATTGGCCTGGTCAACGGCCTGCCCCTGCGGTATAGTCTTGGCGGGGGTGTATGAGTCCCGGTGGACTTCCCGGTCTTCAAAACCGGCGGCGGGTCGCACAGCGCGGGCCGCGGTGGGTTCGACTCCCATACACTCCCGCCTTTTCCTCGCGCTGATCGCTGGTTCACCCTGCCTGACCGGTTGAGTCCGGTGATTGCCTGGAGCATCGCGGCAGAATCCTATGACACAACGTAGCGTGATAGTCGGGGCGATCATGCTGGCGGCGGCGGCGCTGCTGTTCGGGGCGCTGTGGCTCCCGGCGGAATCGTCGCGCCCCGGCGAAACGCCCACCGCCACAACGAGCGCGCAAAGCGCCACGCCCGAACGGCCCGCCCGCGCTACCGCCACGCCGGACCCGGCAGCGACCGGATTCGCCCCCGCGCCCACCGGTTCGCCAACGCCCTCGCCCACCCCGGCGACGGCATGCGCCGCCCGCTTCCCGATCGACAGCATCGAGGCCATCGAGCCGGGCCGCACGACCATCGCCCAGGTCGAAGCGGCGTTCGGCCAGGCCGATTTCCGCGGCGGGCGCCCGCTTCAGCTCCGGTTCTACGAGGGCGACTGCGAGCTGCGCATCACGGTGGGGATCGACGAGGCGCTGGAGGTCGAGGCGATCGAGTACAGCACGCTCGGCTGGCTGTTGGAGCGCTACGGCCCGCCCGATGCCGCCGCCATCTCGGAGGGCAACCTCGCGCTCATTCTGCCGGACGTGACGGTGCTGCTCTACGCGGAGGCGGGCATCGTCGCCGTGCTGGACGCCCTGCCGGACGATCTCACCCGCGAGTCGCTGATCGACAGCCTCGTGTTCCGCCCCCCGTTCGAGGTCGACCGGCAGCTCACCCGCCTGAACGCGCGCGCCGTCGAGTGGCTGCCGCCCCTGCGCTGAGAATTCCCCTGCGCCGTGAATCCCGGTACAATTGGCTTGTTGCCTTATGGTTTCGTTTATTTTGCATTGTGGCATACGGCCATCACTGCGGAGGCGCTGCATGGAAAATCTCAAAGAGATGATCGACTATCTGTGGCTGACCGACGATTTGCACTGGGATCTCGCGCTGTACTGGATTTTCCTGATCAACGTCGTGATGCTGTTCACCCTGCCGGACGGGTCCACCCTGGGCACCAGCATCGCGATCATCGTGATCATCGGGGCGGTGATCGACAAGGTGTACGGCTTCGGCTTCATGCTCGATCCGGGGCGCTATACGCCGGAACGCTATCACGCGGAGATCTTCATCGGCACGTATCTGATGCGAGCCGTGATGTTCGTCGGCCCGCTGTCGGTCGCGGGGTCCACCGACAACCCGAAAACCCGCGCCGTGGGGATTCTGGCGGGGCTTTCGGGTGGCGTGTATTCCTTCGCTCGGTGGTACTTCGATCAGCGCGAGGTCAGCACGACGGATATCGGCCTGTACCTGCACTGGGAGATGTTCGCCCAA
>CAYNHD010000247.1:0-6181 GCA_964396775.1 uncultured Thermoflexus sp.
TGAGCGAGGACGAGCTTTTTGCGCCGGGGTACTACGCCTGGAGCGGTGACGAACCGTTGCTGGCCATCGTGTGGGGCGTCACCGCCGATCACTACGCCGAGCACACCGCCGGGTTGAAGGCCTGGCTGCGCGCGCACGGTGCGTGATGCCGTCCGCCCTTCGACGGACGCCTCTGACGGTGGGGACCGCTTTCCTGAACCACAGAGAGGCGGACAGAAGAAGACTTCCGAAGTCTGCGAGACTTCGGAAGTCTGCCCTTCACGCTCTTTGCCGCGCCCTCTGCGGTGAGGTCTTGGCGCAGTCGCCGTCGCCCGGCCCTACTCCATCCGCTCCAGCACGTGCGCGACCGCCGTGCCGCCCAGCCCGCCCAGGTTGAGCGCCAGGCCGAGCCGCGCGCCGCTCACCTGGTTGTCGCCCGCCTCGCCGCGCAGTTGCAGCGCCACCTCTACCGCCTGGTAGACGCCCGTCGCGCCGAGCGGATTGCCGCGTGCCTTCAGCCCGCCAAACGTGCTGATCGGCAGCCGGCCCTCGCGCCCGATCGCGCCTTCCACGGCGGGCTTCCAGCCTTCGCCGCGCCGGGCGAAGCCAATCGCCTCCAGTTGCAGCGCGGTCAGCACGGTGAAGCTGTCATGAAGCTCGGCCAGGTGCAGGTCGCCGGGGGCGATGCCCGCCGCCTCGTAAGCCCGGCCCGCCGCCAGATTCGCCGCGCGCAGGAACAGCAGGTCGGTCCGGTTGTGCAGGGCCAGCGTGTCGGTCGCTGCCGCGCTGCCGGCGATGCGCACCGGGCGCGGGGCCAGGTCGAGCGCGCGCGCCGCGCTGGTCAGCACGACCGCCGCCGCGCCATCGCCCTCCGGCGCGCTGTCGAACAGGTTCACCGGATCGGCCACAACCGGCGCTTTGGCGAACGCGCCGGGGCGCAGCTTGTTGCGGTACATGGCGTTGGCGTTCAGCGCGCCGTTGGCGTGCGCGTTGATGCTGAACGGCTCGAACTGCTCCAGCGCGACGCCATGCTCGTGCATGTAGCGGCGCATCAGCAGCCCGGCCAGCGCCGCGGGAGTCGCGCCGGGCGTCGCCTCATAGTCCGCATCGAGCGTCGTCGCCAGGCTGGTGTCGCGCTCCGGGCCGGTGCGGTCGGTCGCCTTCTCCACGCCGACGACGAGCACCGTCTCGGCCAATCCGCTGGCCACTGCCAGATAACCCTGGCGCAGGGCCATGCCGCCCGATGCGTCCGCCGCCTCGACGCGCACCGCCTCCACGCCGGACAGGCCGGTGGAGTCGGCGACCAGCGCGCCCAGGTGATTCTGCCCGCTCAGGTTGCCGCCCAGCGCATTGCCGACGATGATCGCGTCCGCATGATCCAGGCGCGCGTCTTGCAGCGCGGCACGGATCGCGCCCAGGGCAAGCTGGCGCAGGCCCATGTCCCAGTGCTCGCCCACAGGCACCTGCCCCACGCCGATGATGGCTACGTCTTGCATGATGTCTCCTCGGTTTTCAGTGATCGGTTGTCGGTGATCAGTGGTCAGTTATCGGCAAGACCGGACGCCTGCATACAGCCGCAGCACGTGACTGGAAACTGAAAACCGATAACTGATAACCTGTCCCTACTCTGCTAACTTGCCGCGATAGCGCGTGTACAGCGCGTAGTCAATCTCCGTCCGCCGCGCCACGTAGTCGCGCACTTTGGGCGCACGCTCGCGCCGCTCGGCGAGGCGCTCGGTCACCAGAATGTCGAAGGCGTCCGATCCCGCGCCGCTGCCGTAGCTGACCATCAGGATGCGGTCGCCTGGCTCGGCGACATCGAGCGTAGCCGTCAGGCCGAGCAGCGACGACCCGGCGTAGACATTGCCGACCACACCGGACAGCAGCCCTGGCTCCAGCTTCTCCGGCGCGAAGCCGAGCAGTTGCCCGGCGCGGAGGGGGAACTTGACGTTCGGCTGGTGGAAGATGGCCCAACGGTAGTCGTCCGCTGTCGTGCCCATCATCTCCATCAGGCGCTGCCCGGCGCTGACCACATGGGCGAAGTAGGCCGGCTCGCCGGTGAAGCGGTCGCCGTGACTGGGGTAGATCTGGTGGGCGCGCCGCCAGAAGTCCGGCGTATCGGTCACGTAGGAATAGCTGCCCTGAAACAGAGCGGCACTTTCTGCCGCCGGGCCGATGATGAAGGCCGCGCCGCCCGCTGCCGCCGTGTATTCGAGCGCGTCACCGGGGCGGGCCTGGGCCGTGTCCATGCCAATGGCCAGCACGTAGCCGCCCATGCCGCTGCCCACGAAGCCGATGCCGGCCTGCATCGCCTCGGAACCGGCTTTGCAGGCGAATTCCCAATCCGCCGCCTGGACGTTGGGCGCCGCGCCGATGCTCTCGGCGACGACCGTGGCGGTCGGCTTGACGGCGTAGGGATGGCTCTCGCTGCCCACCCACACCGCGCGGATCAGGCGTGGGTCAATGGCGGCGCGGGCCAGCGCGTTCTGCGCCGCCTCGATAGACATGGTGATCACGTCCTCGTCCAGCCCGGCGACGGCCTTCTCCTGCACGGGCGAGGCGCTCAGGCCGCCCGTCCACACGCGCGCCACTTCGCGGCCCGGCAACCGGTAGCGCGGCACGTAAGCCCCATAGCCGACGATGCCCACTGGACGATCCGGCTTCAAGACGCTCTGCCCCACGCGCAGAGGATGCGTTCCGTCTGTCATGAAAGTGTGTCTCCCTGATGCTCACCGGCCCGATTACGCGCTCACAATGGGCCGGGACGGCACAGTGTAGCAGCGTCCGGCTCTCAAAAGCTATCAGAAGCTCTCGACTTTGTGGGGGAATCTGGTCAGAACAGCGCCCATGCCCGCTAACAGACTTCGGAAGTCTGGCAGACTTCCGAAGTCTCCGGTCAGTCTCCCGCCGCAAGACCCGCAAGGGCCGGGGGTCAGTTCCCCCGGCCCTGTAGACCTTTGACTGATCACTGACACCTGATCACTGACGCCTGACCACCGCCTAATACGGCTCCAGCCAGTAGGTCGCGCCCATGCCTTCCATCGTCCAACCGACCACGCCGTTGTAGTTCACCTGGAACCACGCCGAGTTGTTGGCGCACACCGGCCCGCCCACCACGCGGAACACGCCGCCGCCCGGAATCTGGCCGATCCACGCCGCGCTCAGGCTGGGCTGCGCGCGCAGGTTGTTGGGCAGGCCCGGCGTCACCCGGCCCCACATGCCCGGTGCCAGGCGCGACGGCAAGAAGCCGGGGCACTGCCCGTAGCCGTAGGACACCGTGGGCGTGGGCGTCATGACGCCCACGCCGCCGCCCTGCGTCACCACGACCCACGCGCCGCTGACCCAACCGACCGTGCCGTTGACGTTGATCTGCCACCACGAGCTGTCGGCATTGCGCCCGATCACGGGATATGTCTCGCCACGACGAATCTTGGTGATCACGTTGCCAGTCACGGGCGCGTCGCGCACGTTGAGCACCCAGGCCGTCACGCGGGCATACGCGCCGCCGGGCAGCGGCGTCGCCGTCACCGGCCACGTCACGCCCCCTGGCTCGCGCACCATCGTGAAGGTGAGGTGCGCCAGCCCTGTCTCCTCCACGTACTCGACGATGATGCTGTGTTGCCCGGCGGACAGGTCGAGCGTCTGGCGGTAGGTCTGGCCGCTCGCGGTGTGCCACTGGTCAATGATCACCCGCCCGTCTACGTTGACGCGCACGCCGTCATCGGCGGTGACGCTGATCGTATAGCGCCCCGCGTCAAGGTACTGGACGACAATCCAGCGCGCCGAGAAGTGATCGGCCACAATGCCCGGCGCGGGCACGTCCGTGCCCCAATAGTGGCTGGGGCTGGCCTCCGCCCGGACGAGATTGGGCGTGCCGCCCAGGAAGTTGTTGTTGAAGTACTGCGCCGTCCACTGCACGGTGAACTGCACCGGCACGGGGAAGCCCGGCCCGCTGACGCCATCGGCCAGGTTGTCCCAGTAGACGTACAGGTAGGCATCGCCGGTCACTTCGCGGTAGTCAATCTGGATGTGATGGTAGCCGCCGCTGAGCGTCACGTCCGCCGTGAGCAACGTGCCCGGTTGTGGCGCGTTGTAGGTGTCAATCGTCGGGCGCTTGTCCGGCGGGAAGTCAATCCACAGCTTCACCCCGTCGTCCGCCAGGATGTAGAAGCGGTAGGTACCCGCGTTGAAGTACACGTCAGACGCGAGGCGAGCGCTGAAGTTGTCGGCGGGCACGTCGCTGGCTGGCGAGCCGCCGCCCCAGTTGAAGGCCAGCCCGCTCTCGCTGCGCGTCACTTTCGGCGTGCCGATCAGATACGGGTTATCGTAGTATTCCGCCGTCCAGGTCACTCCGCCTTGCGCCTGCGCCGCCCTGCCTCCCAGCGCCGGCCCCCCCACCATCACCGCCAGCACTGCGACCAGAAGCGCAGCAATCGTGAGTTGTCGCCACAGCGCGTTCATGCCTGTTCCTCCGCGTCAAACCGCCTGCTGCTCACGCCAGTGACCGGGCGAAGCACCGCCCCACTCACATGGCGTCCTCCCCCAGGGGCACTACCCTGCCGCCCCAGGGGAGGCCTGAGATGTATTCGTTGTTGCCATTGTTACTCTATATATTCTACACCGGACTCGGCCCCATTGAATCCGCCGCGCGCTCGGCGCGCAGCATTCGCCCGGCCAGCGATTGGGCAGCGCAGGTCATTCTGGCTTGTGGCGCAGGGCGCGCAATAGCTCCTCTGCCCGCGCCGTGCTGATCTGCCCTTCGGCGACCATGCGCCGCGCGATCTCGGCCACCTCGTCTTCGGCGGCCCCGGCAGCCAGCGCCATTTGCCTGGCGTGCAGGCTCATATGCCCGCGCTGAATGCCCTCCGCCGCCAGCGCGCGCAGCGCGGCGAGGTTCTGCGCCAGCCCAACGGCAGCCATCACCTGGGCCAGCTCGCTCGCCGTCTTGACGCCCAGGATTTTGAGCGCAACCTGGGCGGTGGGGTGGGCGCGCGTCGCCCCGCCGATGATGCCCACCGCGACCGGTAACTCGATCCGCCCCCGCAGATTGCCGCCCTCGTCCCGCCACCACGCCGTCAGCGACGTGTAGCGCCCGGAGCGCGCGGCCCAGGCGTGCGCGCCCGCTTCCAGCGCGCGCCAGTCGTTGCCTGTGGCCAGGGCTACCGCGTCCATGCCATTCATCACGCCTTTGTTGTGCGTGGCGGCGCGGTAGGGGTCTACCTGAGCCAGCGCCGCCGCCTCGACGATGCCGCGCGCGACCTCTGCCCCGCTCATCTCCGCCGAGCCAAGCGTCTCTACTGGCACCAGGCAGCTTGCCGTCGCCGTGCGCCGGTCAGCCAGGTTGCTGAGGATACGCAGCGTCACGCGCCCGCCGGTTATTTCCTCGACCAGCGGGGCGAGCCGCTCGCAGGTGGTGTTGACGGCGTTAGCGCCCATCGCGTCGCGCACGTCGAACAGCACGTGCACGACGAGCATGGGGCCGGCAGGCGTGTCGGGGAAGGGGCGCAGTTCCAGGCCGCGCGCCCCGCCGCCAAGCATGACCAGCACGCGGTCGCAGCAGTCGGCTTCTTCGAGCAGGCGGGCGCGCGCTTCCCACACGCGCCCGGCGGCGGCGTAGACGTTATCCACGTCGAGCACCTGAATCTGGCCGATCATCACCGGCTCGTCAGCGGTGGTGATGAAGCCGCCGCCGCCCCGCGCCAGTTTCGCCGCGTAGCTCACGCCAGCCACAACGCTCGGCTCCTCAACGACCATCGGCACCAGCACGTCCTGCCCGTTGACCAGAAAATTGGTGGCGATGCCCAGCGGCAGGGCGTACACGCCAACGACATTCTCGATCATGTGCTCGGCCTGGGCTGGCCCCAGACCGCCCGCCCCCAGCAGCGCGGCCTGTTCGTCGGGCGTCAGCGCCGCCCACTCCGCCACGGTCGCCGCGCGCTCGGCCAAAGGCTGCTTGTAGAAACCGGGCAGGCGCGAGGAGCGCCGCTTGCGTGTCTCGCCGGTCATTGCTCACCGCTCCTTTCTGCTTCGCTGCTGCACTTACCGGGGGCGGACAACCATGAAGGTTGGCCTGTACGCTGGCGGCCCCTCGCTTTGCCTCACCCCCGCGCGGCGCGAAAGCGCCGCGCCGCCCCCACGCCCATGGAATGGAGAGGGGGCAAACCGAGCGCCCCCAGGCGGGGGGGGTGGTGCCCAAAAAGCC
>CAYNHD010000248.1:0-6178 GCA_964396775.1 uncultured Thermoflexus sp.
CGACTGGCCGATCAGCGAAGTCGAGGCGCTGGCCGATGTCGTGCACAAGCCGCACAACATCGGGGCCAGCATCGCCAGCGGCTCGTTCCTGACAATGGGCATGGTCGTCGTGCCGTGCAGCATCAAGAGCCTGTCCAACATCGCCCTGAGCAATGCCAGCGATCTGCTGGCGCGCGCCGCCGACGTGCAGCTTAAGGAGGGGCGTCCTCTGGTGCTCGTCGTGCGCGAGACGCCGCTGCACCTGGGCCACCTGCGCCTGATGGCCCAGGCCGCTGAGGTCGGCGCGACGATCCTGCCGCCAGTGCCCGCTTTCTACAGCCGGCCCCAGACGGTGAACGACATCATCAACGGCACGGTGGGGCGTATTCTGCTCCGGCTGGGTATTGACAACGATCTGTACTTCACCTGGCTGGGCCTGAAAGGCAGGGCGTGATGGGCGAGTTGCTTCCGCTGCCCGACGAGATGCGCCCCATCCTGCGCGACTTCCTGAGCAAGCAGTCCACGCTGGCGCTGGCCACCGCCGGGCTGCGCGACGGGCGACCGCAGGTGGCCCCGCTCTTCTTCGCCAGCGACGATGCCCTCAACCTGTACTGGGTCTCCGACCCGGACAGCCGGCACAGCCGCAACATCGCCGACTGGAACGAGGTCGCGGCGGCCATTTACGTCCACACCTGGGACTGGATGGGCATCAAGGGTGTGCAGATCGAGGGCACCGCCATGCCCGTCACCGACGACGAAGAGCGCCAGCGCGCGCTGGCCCTCTACAGCGCCAAGTTCCCGTTCGTGGACGACCGGTTTGACGACCTGATCGCTAACAGCGTATTCTATGTCCTGCGCCCGCGCTGGCTGCGCTGGGTTGATAATGAGCGGCGTTTCGGTTACCAGCAGGAATTCATGCTGTCCGGCGACAATGGGCAGGACAGCGACGAAGGACAGCCTGTCTCGCCCTGAAGTGGGTGTGATGCTTTTGGGTTTGAGCCTGCGCGCCCGGCGCGGTGCAGCCCTTGCTGCCATCTCACCGATCAGCACAACGGCCTCGCGTAGGCGTGCCATAGAAAGGATCGCCGATGGAGAGTTCTTTTTACGCACAGATGTTTCTTGCAATCGGGCTGGTGATCGCCGCCGCCCAATTCGCTGGCGCTGCTGCACGGTCGTTGGGGCAGCCGCGCGTCTTCGGCGAGCTGCTGGCGGGTGTCGTGCTGGGTCCCACGCTGCTGAACATACTGCACTGGGACGTGTTCGGCGACCCGGAGCTGCTCGGCACTACCATCGAAGAGCTGGCCGAGCTAGGCGTGCTCTTCCTGATGTTCACCGTCGGCCTGGAGGTGCACCTGCGCGAACTGCTGGAAGTGGGTCGCGTCGCCATCTGGGGCGGTGTGCTGGGCGCATCGTTGCCGGTGCTGATGAGTGTGCCGGTGGTGCTGCTCTTCGACTTTTCCAGGGAGGAGGCCATCTTCACCGGCGTGGTGCTGGCGGCCACCTCAGTGAGCATCTCCGCCCAAAC
Source organism: uncultured Thermoflexus sp. (assembly GCA_964396775.1). Taxonomy (GTDB): domain Bacteria; phylum Chloroflexota; class Anaerolineae; order Aggregatilineales; family Aggregatilineaceae; genus UBA2029. The sequence goes on from CAYNHD010000248.1 coordinate 1,505, forward strand.
GCTGCTTGAGCTTGGCCTGCTGCGCACCAAAGAGGGCATCGGCTTGCTGGCGACTGCCGTCGTGGATGACATTCTGGCCATCCTGCTGCTCTCGATTGTGGTTGCCACCCTGGGGTCTGAGGCAGACTCCTCGGCGGGCGACCTGGTCTGGATCTTCGTGCGCATGATGCTCTATCTGACCGGCTCTCTGGCCTTCGCCTGGTACGTGCTGCCCCCGGCGATCAACCGCATCTTCCGCTCGCGCCGCCTGACGGGCAGCACGGCCTCGTTCGCGCTGATTGCCGCGCTGGTCTTCGGCTGGTCGGCGGACGCCCTGGGCGGCATGGCGACCATCACCGGCGCGTTCATCGCCGGCGTCGGGCTGAGCCAGGCCAGCGAGCGCCCGCACACGCTCATCGCCGAAACGGTGAACCACATCTCCTATGCCTTCCTGGTGCCCATCTTCTTCGTCAACGTCGGCCTGCACGCTGACCTGACTCAGATCGGCAGAGACCTGGTGCCGCTGGCGATGTTGCTGCTGGCCGTCGCCGTCGTCGCTAAGGTGCTGGGCAGCAGTGTTGGCGCGCGGCTGGGTGGTTTCGGGCGCGGGGAAGCGTTCCGGCTGGGCGTGTGCATGATCTCGCGCGGTGAGGTGGGGCTGATCATCGCCGCACTGGGCCTGGCCGAGGGCCTGCTGTCAGAAGAGCTGTTCGAGACGACCTTTCTGGTCATTCTGCTGACCACCGTCATGACGCCGCCGCTGGTGCGTTGGGTCTTCAAGGGACGCCAGCCGGAAGCGCTGAGAGTCGCTGAGCGCCAGGCGGCCAGGGAAGAGGCAGGAGCGAAACATGCCTAAAATGGTACTGGTGATCACCACCAAGATCGAACGGGGCCTGGAAGTGGCCGAAGCCTGGGAGGAGTTGGGCGCGCCCGGCGTCACCCTCATCGAAAGTCACGGGCTGCACCGGCTGCGCGAGCGAACCAAGACGTTGGAGATCAACCTGATTGTCTCGCTGGCCAGCGTCATGCGCCAGATCGAAGAGACCAACCAGATCATCTTCTCGGTGGTGGACGACGACCTGGTTGACTCGCTGATTGACGCGGCGGGCGACGTGCTCGGCGCGGTAGACCCCGACTGGCAGGGCGTCGGCGTGGCCTTCGTGTTGCCGGTCGAACGCACCGTCGGGATGCGGCCACGCTAAGCCGCCAGCCAGCCATGAGCCAGGCCACTCCTTCATCGCCGCGCATCCTGGCCCTGGTCCCAGCCTATAACGAGGCGGGGCGTGTTGGCGGCGTGGTCGCCGCTGTACGGGCGCGCCTGCCCGTGCTCGTCGTGGACGACGGTTCCGCCGATGGCACGGCCCGCCTGGCCGAAGACGCGGGCGCGACCGTGCTGCGCCAGCAGCCCAACCAGGGCAAGGGCGCGGCCCTGCGCGCCGGCTTCCGCTGGGCGCTGGACGCCGGATACGACGCCGTGATCACCCTCGACGCCGACGGCCAGCACGACCCCGCCGAGATTCCTGCCTTCATAGACGCTTTCACCGCCCAGAACGCCGACCTGGTGATCGGCGAGCGCACCTTCCGCCAGATGCCCTTCCCGCGCAACCTGTCCAACACCATCGGGCGCTGGCTATTCTCGTGGGCGCTGGGCCAGCCGGTGCGCGACAACCAGTCTGGCTACCGCCTGCTCAGCCGGCGCATGATGGAGGCCACGCTGAGCAGCCGCGAAGGGGGCTTCGAGTTCGAAGTCGAGATGATCGTCACCTGCGTGCAGCGCGGCTACCGGCTGGCCGGCGTGCCCATCCGCACCATCTACGAGGGCGAGAAAAGCCACATCAAGCCGATCCCGCAGACCGTTCACTTCATGCGCGTGGTCTGGGCGACGCGGCAGGCCATGCGCCGTGCCCGCCAGCGTGAGGGGCGGCGAGCGCGCTGGCTGCCGCTGCTGCTGCTCCCGCTGATCGGCGTGATCGGCGCGGCGCTGGTGCTGGCGCGGGACGATGCCTGGAACGATGACGGCGAGGCGCTCAGCCTCTATCCCACTCCTGCGGCGGTGACGTTCATCCCGCCGACGCCCCTGCCCTCGGCGCTGCCCCCGACCCTGCCGCCGCCGGACGAGGTGATCGGCGCGCCGCTGCCGGACATCACGCTGACCACGCTGGACGGCGAGACTATCCGGCTCCGCGACCTGGCCGGGCAGATTGTGGTGCTCAACTTCTGGGCCACGTGGTGCGTCCCGTGCCAGCGCGAGATGCCGCTGCTCCAACAGCTTCAGGACGAGCGCGCGGACGTGCGCGTGATCACCATCACCGACCCGCACCTGGGCCAGACCGAGCGGGCGATCAGCGAGTTCCTGGCGCGCTACAAGCTGTCGCTGACCGTCGCCCTGGCCGAGGAGAACGGCCCGCTCTTTCGCCTGTTCGAGGTCGTGCAGATTCCGACGACGGTCTTCGTGGATCCGGAGGGGATCGTGCGCTTCCGGCATCTGGGGGAGCTGACCGAAGACGATCTGAACGCCACGCTCAGTCAGTTGGCGGCGGGGTGACGATGAGCGACGGTGTGGGACTGGGCGCGGGCGGTTTCGGGCTGGCTGCGGCGCTGTCATGGGGAACCAGCGATTTCACCGGCGGCGTGGCGGCCAGGCGCATACCGGTCTTCGCCGTGATGGTCGGCTCTTATGTCATCGGTCTGGCTCTGCTGGTCGCGCTGGCGCTGGCCTGGGGCGAGTCCGCGCCCGCGCCCGCCGACCTGGCCTGGGCGGCAGCAGCAGGGGTGGTCGGTGGCGCTGGGCTGACGGCGCACTACCGCGGGCTGGCGGTGGGGCGGATGGGCGTGGTTGCGCCGGTCGCGGCGGTGATCGGCACCGCAATCCCGGTGCTGTTCGGAGCCGTCGCCGAGGGGCTGCCCAGCGGCGCGCAGATGGCCGGGTTCGTCCTGGCGCTGATCGGCGTGTGGCTGGTCTCGCGGCGCGCGGACAGCGGCGGCGGCCCCAGCGGGCTGGGACTGGCGGTGCTGGCCGGGCTGGGCTTTGGGTCGTTTTTCGTGCTGATTGACCGTGTGAGCCAGGACGCCGTCTTCTGGCCGCTGGTGGCAGCGCGAGGGGCCTCGCTGATCGCACTGCTGGCCGTCGCCCTGGCGAACGGGCGCGCGTGGCGTCCACCTCGCCGCACGCTGGGCATCGTAGCCCTGGCCGGCATCCTCGACGTGGGCGGCAATACCTTCTTCCTGCTGGCGGCGCAGGCGGGGCGGCTTGACGTGGCCTCGGTGCTGTCATCGCTCTACCCGGCTATCACGGTGTTGCTGGCGCGTGGGCTGCTCGGCGAGCACATCGCTCGCTGGCAGGGTGCGGGGATTGTCGCCGCCGTGATCGCCGTGCCGTTGATCGCGGGCTGACCGCTTGACAGGCGGCGCATCTGCTTATAGGCTCATGGCCATCATGGGGGTTCGGCCAGCGCGGGACGCACCGGCGCTGTCTAGAAACGTCCCGCGCCCGCAGCCGATCTCCAGCCGCCTCACACACTCAGGGAGCGCATAGCCCAATGACTCACCCCAAGCTGCACCAGATTCACGAGATCGCTGCCGCCGCCGGGCTGGACGCCATTGCCCTGGTGCCCGGCGCGAACCTGCATTATCTTACCGGCCTTGACTTCCACCTGATGGAGCGCCCGCTGGTCGTCTTCTTTGTGCCGGGCAGGGAGCCGGTCGCCGTCGTCCCCGCGCTCGAAGAGGCGCGCCTGGCTGCCTGCGGTATCCCCATGACTCTGTTCCCCTGGTCGGACAGCGAAGGCTTCGGCGTGGCGTTCGCGGCGGCGGCGGGCGCGCTGAAGCTGCGCGGCAAGCGGGTCGGCGTTGAAGAACTGCGGATGCGCGTGCTGGAAGCGAATCTGCTGGACGAATACCTGGACGCTGCCCTGGTGCCGGCGGGCCAGGCCCTGGCCGCGCTGCGCCTGCGCAAAGACGCCGAGGCCGTGCGCGCGCTGCGCGAAGCGATTGCCATCAGCGAGGCGGCGCTGGAGCACTTGCTGGGGCAGGTGCGGCCCGGCATGACCGAGCGCGAAGTCGCCGGGCTGCTGACCGTCGCCCAGCTTGAGCGCGGCGGCGGCAAACACCCCTTCGAGCCGATTGCCCTGGCCGGGCCGAACAGCGCCCTGCCGCACGGCGAGCCAGGCGAGCGCCGCCTGGCAGTGGGCGAGCCGCTGCTGCTCGACTTCGGCACGACGGTGCGCGGCTATGCCTCCGACATCACGCGCACCTTCAGCGTAGGCGAGCCATCGCCCCGGCTGGTCGAGGTCTACGAGGTCGTGCGGGCGGCCAACGAAGCCGGGCGCGCCGCAGCGAAACCGGGCGTGCCCGCTCAGGAAGTGGATCGCGCCACCCGCCGCGTGATCGAGGAGGCGGGCTTCGGCCCCTACTTCACGCACCGCACCGGGCATGGCCTGGGCATGGAGGCGCACGAAGGGCCAAACATCGTCGAGAGCAACCCGCAGGTATTGGAGCCAGGCATGGTCTTCACGGTGGAGCCGGGTATCTACCTGCCGGGCGAAGCCGGTGTGCGCATCGAGGACAACGTGCTGATCACGGCGGACGGCGCAGAGAGCCTGACCACGTTCTCGCGCAACCTGCGCATCATCGGGGTGTAGAGCGTGTTATGAACTCCACACGCTCGGCGTAGCGTGCAGGGCACGGCGCATGGGT
>CAYNHD010000249.1:0-6168 GCA_964396775.1 uncultured Thermoflexus sp.
AGCCAAGTCCCCCTCTCTAGCTCGGCTGGAGAGGGGGATTTTGGGGGTGAGGCTTGGAGAGGCGGGTTTGCAAACTCGCCCCTACATGCGGCTGCCGAACGTGGTCGTCAAGGCGCATTGGGGATAGTTTACGCCCCGTCCGGGAAGAGCACCGCGCGCCATGTCTGCCACGTCAGGCGGCGCTTACCCTGGTCGGCGCGGTTGTATGGCTGGTCGTAGAGGATGTGCTCCCACGTGGGCGTATCGGCCCCATTAAGCTGCGGGCGGTCGTCAATCAGCACGTCGGCGCGGATGATCGTCTTGTCGCGGGTGAGAATCAGGCGATCCAGCCAGGCCGGGCCTAGCTCGCGCTCCACCCACTCGTATTTCTCGATCACACAGTGCCGGTAATCGAGCAGCGGCGTCGTGCACAGGCGCACGTCGCAGCCCAGCGCCAACAACGCCTCAAGCGCCGCCCGCCCGCCAGGAACCGGCGGCAGCGTTCGGAAGAAGCCCGGCGCGTGGAAAATGGCATGGACGTGAGCGCGCAGTTCGGGCGGGTACTCGTCCTGCACGAGCGGGTGGCGTCGCTGCGCCGCCGGAACAACCGGCAGATCGGGGTACGCGGCCCGCCATGCCTCCTCAAAGCCGCGCTCGAAGTCAGCCAGCACGCCGTCCATGTCCACCAGAATGCGCATGAAGGTCTCCGTAGGGGTCACGAGCAGGAAGCGTCGCCTCAGTACAGCGCTGCGCTCACCAGCGCGTCAATGTTGCGGGCGGGCGTGCCAGCGCTGAGACCGCCGCCTGGTGCCAGGATCAGACCGGTGCCGTCCGCCTGGAAAATACACTCCCGCGCTGCGTCCGCGACCTGCTGCGGCGTGCCGCGCACCATCACTTCGTGCGGGGGCACGTTGCCCATCAGCACGATGTCCGAGCCGATCAGCGCGCGTGCCTCGGCGATGGACACGCGATGGCTGAGGTGGAAGACCTCGAAACTCAGACCGGGGAAATAGGGCAGCAGGTACTCGCAGGGCGTGTTGTTGTGGTAGATGCGGATCAGGCCGTCGAAGGTGACGAAGATGCGCTCCAGCAGCGGGCGAGCGATGGCCTCGAACAGCCCCGGCGACAGCATCCCCACCGCGTCGTCGAGCAGCATCACGCCCCACGGCTCGCGCAGGCAGCCTAGCTGCGCCTGAAGGAAGCGGAGCGTGCTCTCGGTGAGAAACTCCAGCGCGTCCGCCGCGATGCGTGCCTCGTTGCGCCCTCCGGCCAGGGCAGCCAGGAAATTGGTCGCGCCAAAAAGGTGCGTGGCGATGGTGAATGGCCCGCGCGCCGCCACGAAACGGATACGGTGCGGCTCCGGCAGCTCCCCGCCCTGCTCCAGGTTCAGAAGGCGGCGAAGGGCAAAGGCCATCAGCCCATCCGCGTAAGGGTCGGCGCGCGGCAGGTGACGCCAGTCCGCCAGGGGCAAGGCGAGGGGGCGAATGGCGGGCGCTTCGTCCTGCCGCCAGACCACCGGCGCGCCGAACGCGCTCGCTTCGGCGGCTGGGCCGTACTCCACCCAGAATCCCGGCAGGAACACCACATCGGGGAAGCGCCGGATCAGGGCGAGGTAGGCGCGCAGCCAGCGGTCGGGGTACAGGAAGAAGTCAAGCGTGTTCATGCCGAATGCGCTGGCGAGGAAACCGCAATCTGCCTCCATCGCCACCGGCACGCGCTCTGGCTGGCCGCCCTGTGCCGCGATCAGGAAGTTGTCCCATGCTCCGTCGGACATGGCGCGATCCTCCGAGTCGCTGACGAGGCCCTATCGCTCCAGCATTCAGGGGCGGACAGGCAATAAGGTCGGCCTGTGGTCTGGGGCGCTCTTCACTTTACCTCACCCCCGCTCGGCGCTAACGCGCCTCGCCTCCCCCTCTCTGTAAACGGAGGGGGAAAGGCCGAGCGTAGCGAGGCCAGGGGGTGAGGTTAACCGGACGCCATCTCAATGCTTCCCACGCTGCTGTCCGCCCCTGAACCCCGGCAAAGCCAGGGAGGGGCGCATCGCCTGCGCCTCTGCCATCTCCCGCAGAAAGTGAACGAGGGGACGATCAGGGGGCGCTATCGGGGATGATGCTGATCCCGACCGTGCCTGGCCCGCTGTGCACGCCGAGCGCCGGCGAAAGCTGAGCCACCACCCACTCGATGACCGAGTAGGACTGCTCCAGCAGCGGGCGGAACTTCTCGACTTCTTCGCGGGCGGCCACATGCATCAGCGCGGCGCGAATCGTGCTGCCCTCGGCGATATGGTTGAGCGCCAGCGAGACGATGCGCTGGTAGGCGCCGGCGCGCGTGCGTGCCATGCTCAGCGGGGAGGGCATCCCGCCGCGCATCCCAATGATCGGCTTGATGCTCAGCACGCTGCCCACCATGCCGGTCACCTTGCCGATGCGCCCGCCGCGCTGCAAGTACTCAAGCGTGTCATTGGTGAAGCCGACGAACGCTTCGGCGGCCACCTTGCGCGCCAGGGCCGCCACGTCCGGCAGCGATAACCCCTGCAGGGCCGCACGCGCCGCCTGGATGACCGACCAGCCGTGCGCCATAGCGACCTGCTGCGTGTCAATGACTTCGACCGGCAGGCCGGGCATTTCCTGGGCCAGCAGGCGCTTGGCCAGCACCGCCGACTGGTAGCCGCCGCTGCCAGTGCCCGTGATACTGATCGCTACGATGCCGTCGCTGCGCTGGGCGGCGCGGCGATACACCTCCAGGTACTCACCGGCGCTGGGGTTGGCGGTCGTCGGCCATTCCGGGGCGGTCTTCACCCAGGCGTAGAACTCGTCGGCGGGCATGTCCAGGCCGTCGCGGTAAGTGCCCTGCACGGTGTGCACATGATAGTGGACGACTTCGATGCCCAATTCCTTCACCAGAGGCTCCGGGACTGAGGCGCAGCTATCGGTGACAACAGTGACCACGGCTATGCTCCTTCAGGGGGTGCAGCGCCGCAGCGCGCCAGCCAGCGACGTGTTGCAGCGCGCCGCAGCGCGCCAACCGGCTTCCCGGCACCGCTGCGTTCGCCTGCCAGGAATTGTACCGCATCTTAGAAGCTGATAATATGAGAATTGTGCGACGGGTGTGTTTCACGATGGGGGCGAGATTGCTGAACCGCAGAGACACAGAGGACGCAGAGAAGAACTAGAAGGAGTCTTTGCCTTTCTCCGCGCTCTCTGCGCCTCAGCGGTGGTCTTCTGCCCCAGAAATGGGATGCGCCCCGTGCGACAGAGCGCCGGCGTCTCCGGCAGGGGGGGACTATGCTCGACACGTACCTGCGCCAGCTCAGTAGTGACGATCCCGCACAGCGCCGCGAGGCCATCGTCGCCCTGGCCAACAGCCGCGATCCGGCGGCGCTCAAACCGCTGGCGGCGACGTTCAAGAATGACCCCGACCCGGCCCTGCGCGAGCTGGCGCTGAAGGCGGGGCGCTACGTGCGCCAGTACGCGCCAGAGGAGCCTGGCAGCGAAGCCGAGATCGCCGCGCGCGACCGCGACCTGGCCAGGAAGCTGCTCGACGCGGCCACGACTTACCATCTCGAAGGCGACAAGGGGCGCGCTGTAGACAGCCTGGGCAAGGCGCTCAGCCTGAACCCGGCGCTGCAAAAAGAACCGTTCGTCGCCAACCTGGTCATGTCGCTGACCAACATGAGCGTGGCCGATGCCGTGCCTCTGCTCACTCATCCGGATCGCCGCCGCGCGCTAGTCGAGAAGGTGGGCGACAAGCGCACGGTGCATCGCCAGGCGCACGGGAAAGGCGCGGAGACGGCCACCTGGGATAACGTGGCCATTGACTTTCTGCTGTACGCGCTGGTCGTGGCGCTGAGCCTGGCGGCGATCTTCGTCTTCACGCTGGAGACCATCCGCGAGCTGATTGACACGGCTCCTTCGACCACGATCACATCCGAGGACCTCGACGTATTCTTCGATGCCAGCGTTGTGGCCCTGTTCGTGCTCGGCGCGTTCTATGGCATCTACTCGGCACTGACGCTCGCCCTGCAAGGAGCGGCCATTCACGTGGTGGCTGCCTGCCTCTTTGGCGGAGACGGCACGCTCGTCTACCTGTACCGGCGGCTGGTGCCTTTCCAGACCTACGTGATGCTGGCCTTCGCCCTGCTCTTCGTCGGCCTGGCGCTGACCGGCTCGGCGTCTGGGTTCTGGCTGACCATCCCGCTGATCATGCTGGCCGGTTCGTTTGTGGCCCTCTATCTCCTGTCGAAGCTGGTCGGCGAGGTGTACCAGTTCGGGGCGGGGACGGGTTGCCTGGTGATCCTCCTCGGCGGTGTGCTCATGGCCGTCGTCGCTGTGCTGGGCAACTGGGCGCTGGCCGATCTGCTCAGCGGGATGCTCGGCGGGTTGAGCTGACGCTGGCGGCGCTGCCGTGCGCGGGTGCGGCGGCGCTGTTTACACGCCTTCCCCCCTCGTGGGGGAAGGGTTGGGGATGGGGGCAAAGGCAGGCGCACGACTTCTCAAAGTCTTTCTCTGCGCCCTCTGCGCCTCTGCGGTTCAAAGAATCCCTCCCCACATAAGACGTTCCCCAATTTCGCCCTCGCTGGGAAATGCTCGTTTAATATGCTAAAATTATTCTTAATTACAGACCGCACAGTGTGCTGATTCCGCCTAGCCAAGCAGACAAGGAGCAAGACCTGTGGTACGAGATTACGGCCATTACATCAACGGTGCGTGGGTGCCCTCGGAGAGCGGCAAGTGGTTCGAGACGAAAAACCCGACGACCGGCGAAGTGCTGGCGCGCTTCCCGCAGGGCACGCGCGGCGACGTGCAGCGCGCCATTGCCGCCGCCGAAGCCGCGTTCCCGGCGTGGAAGCGGCTCCCGCCGCCCAAGCGCGGCGAAATCCTGCTGCGCGCCGCCCAGATCATGCGCCAGAGTAAGAACGAACTGGGCGCGCTGGTGACAACCGAGATGGGCAAGGTCATCGCCGAGGGCAAGGGCGACGTGCAGGAGTCCATTGACTTCCTGGAATACATCGCCGGCGAAGGTCGCCGCCTGCTCGGCGAGACAACACCCTCCGAGCTGCCCAGCAAGTTCTGCATGACCGTCCGCCAGCCGATGGGCGTAGTCGGCTGCATCACCCCCTGGAACTTCCCGATGGCCATCCCCATGTGGAAGGTCGGTGCGGCGCTGATCAGCGGCAACACGGTGGTGTTTAAGCCCGCCTCGCTGACGCCACTGTGCGTGGCGACGCTGGTGGAGATCTTCGAGGAGGCAGGGCTGCCGCCCGGCGTGTGGAACTTTGTCACCGGCGGGGGCAGCACGGTCGGCATGGAGATCGTCGAGAATCCGCGCGTCAAGGCGGTGTCGTTCACCGGCGGCGTGCCCGCCGGCAAGGTTATCTACGAGGCAGCAGCGCGCCTGCTCAAGCCGGTCGAAGTGGAGCTTGGTGGCAAGAACCCGCAGATCGTCCTGGAGGACGCCAACCTGGAACTGGCGCTGGACGGCCTGCTGTTCGGCGCGTTCGGCACAGCGGGGCAGCGTTGCACAGCAACCAGCCGCCTGATCCTGCACGAGAAGGTGTACGACCGCTTTCTGTCCATGCTCCTGGCGCGGACTGAGGCGCTGGTCGTCGGCGACCCGCTCGACCCGCACACGGACGTGGGGCCGGTGGTAGACGAGGCGGCGGGTGAGTCGATCATGGAGTACATTGCCATCGGCAAGAACGAGGCGACGCTGCTGACCGGCGGCGAGCGCCTGACGGGCAGCCCCTACGACCGGGGCTTCTTCATCAAGCCGACCATCTTCGCCACCGAGCACGGCACACGCATCAGCCGGGAAGAGATTTTCGGCCCGGCGCTGAGCGTGATCAAGGTGGGGAGCTACGAGGAGGCGATCCGCGTCGCCAACGACATCGAGTACGGGCTGTCGTCGTCCATCTACACGCGCGACGTCAACCTGGCCTTCCGTGCCATTGACGACCTGGAGACGGGCATCACCTACATCAACGCGCCGACCATCGGGGCGGAAGTGCACTTGCCCTTCGGCGGAGTCAAGAACACCGGCAACGGCGGGCGCGAGGCCGGCACGAGCGCCATTGACGAGTTCACCGAGATCAAGACCGTCTTCGTGGACTACAGCAACCGCCTGCAGAAGGCGCAGATCGTGGACGAACGGTAGGGGCGCTGCTCTGCTGCGCCCTGCGCCCAGCCTTCC
>CAYNHD010000250.1:0-6131 GCA_964396775.1 uncultured Thermoflexus sp.
CTCAAGTTGGTACACATGGGCGCAGCAGAGCAGCGCCCCTATTGCCCCACAGATTCTGCACACCCCCGTTCAGCTTTCTCCGCTCCATCCCAATCGGCATCCGCAGGGAGGGCGCATGGCAAGAGACAGGGTAGAATCGCCGCGCCGTGTTAAGATGAAGGGCGACGCCGACCCGCCCTGTGGAGGACGACATCCCATGCCCGCGCGCCTGACCCGCTCCCTGACCCTGCTGATCGCCCTCTTCGCGCTGCTGCTGACCGCGCTGCCCGCTCCGGCGCTGGCGCAGACCGGCGAGCGTTACCAGAACCCTGCGCTGGGCGTCGCTTTCGACCTGCCCGCCGGCTGGTCAGTGGATGCGCAGGAGCGCGCCTTGATCGCCGGCGCGCCGGGCGACGTGGCTCTGGTGCAGGCGGGCAGCCCGCCGCAGGGCCTGGTCGTGCGCATGGTCTTCGGCACGTTCAGCGAGCTAGGCATCACCGACGCGAGCGAGTTGCCCGGCCTGCTCGACCGCCTGATCACCGGCGGCGCGGTGGCGACGCAGCCGCAGCGCATCACCTGGGGCAACGCCAGCGGCTACGAGGAGCAGGTCACGCAGCCCGCCGAAGGGCTGACCATGCGCGTGGCGCTGCTGGCGACTGCCGGGGGGCATGTCGCCGTCGTGCGCGGCATCGCGCCCACGCCTGTCTGGGAGGGCGGCGGCAGCGCGGCGTTCGACGCGCTGGCCGCGTCGCTGGCCTTCTCGCTGCCGGAGCGCGACGCCAGCCTGGTCGAGACGATTACCGCCCACGACGGGGGCGTGCTGTGGCAGTTCGTCGCGCCGCAGCCGGAGGACGGGCGCGCGGTGCGGCTGGGCGGCCTTGTCTACGACATGTTCAACGTGATGTACATCGCCGCCGGGCCGGGCGGCGTGCTCACCCTGGAGATGAACAGCGGGCGGCAGATCAGCTATCTGGGTCCCTGGCACGGCGCGGACTTCGCCGATGTCGCCATCGGGCCGGACACAAAGCTCTACCTGGCGAACACCGCCCCCGCTACGCCAGGTGCGGTGATGGTCGTGGACCGCGCCGGGAACTGGGGGCGTGCCTGGGGCGCGCGCGGCGACGGCGACGGCGAGTTCGCGCCGGGGATGCCGCAAACCATCGCCGTCACCCGCGCGGGCGACGTGTGGACGGTCTCCGAAGGGCACGGGAGCGGCATCCGCGACCGTTTGTACAGGTTCGACGCCGTTGGGAACCTGCTGCTGACCGCTGACCTGGCCGCCATCAACCCCGACCTGCGCGGCGTGCGCCTGGCCATGAACGACGAAACCGACGCGCTCTACGCCGTCGGCGCGAGCGGCGCGCTGACCGTCGTGGATTCGCAGGGCGCTCCGCTGGTCGTCAATCTGGCCCAGCAGATTCTTCACGACCTGACCGTGCTGGACATCGCCATCGCGCCCGACGGCAACCTGGTGCTGGCCGTGGCCGCGCCGGGGCTGGACGGCTTCGGCCTGCTGGAACTGAGCATCGGCGGCAAGCTGCTCGATATGTTCGGCCTGCCCTACGACGAGGCGCGCGGCGGGCCGTACCTGCCCGGCGAATACCTGCGCCCTGGCGGGCTGGTGATGGGGCCGGACGGTACCGGTTACTGGACGGAGACTCACCCGCAGACGGGTATCAGCCAGGTGCAGCACTTCACCTTCAGCGGCGATGGGCTGCTGCCGCTGGGCGTGGAGATGGCCGCCGGACCCGGTGACGAGGCCGGGGCCGGGCTGGGCACGGACCCGGCGCAGGGCGGCGGCGAGATCGCCTACGGGCAGACGGTGCACGGCGCGCTCAACAACCGCTACCCGTCCCACCAGTGGACGTTCAGCGGCAACGCGGGCGACCACGTGATCATCACCATGCGCGACGCCAGCGGCGCCAGCCTGCTCGATCCCCGGCTGGTGCTGCGCAGCGCCGAGGGGCGCGAGATCGCCGCCAACGACGACGTGGGGGCGGTGCGCCCGGAGGGCCTGGCCGCGCGCGACGCGCTGATTGACTTCTTCCTGCCGGCGACGGGCACCTTCACCATCGAGGCGGGGCGCTTCGGCGGGCGCGGCGATTATCTGCTGACTCTGGAGCGGGTGACGCAGTAGGGGTACTGCGCTGCTGCGCCCCGGAGAGGACAAGACTTCCGAAGTTTCCAAAACTTCGGAAGTCTGCTTGATTTTGATTCCCCGCTCAGCTCGACTTTGTACAAAGCAATGGATGTCTTATTTAGGGTCTACGGGAGCTTTTCAAAATCGGCTGAGACTTTTCAGACATCAGGACAAGAGCCTGATATTGAATAAAGTCTGGAAAAGTCTAGACGGTCAAAGAGCTTCTCCTGTAAACACAACGTAGCGCCAGTACAAAGTCGAGTTCAGGGGCGTGCAAAACCTGCCAAGCAGGGGCGCTCCTCTAGAGCGTGTTATGAACTCTGCGCGCTCGACGCGGCAGGCAACTCGCGATGCCCTGTGATCACCTGAACCCCATCCTGTGGTCCCTCCCCGCCAGCGGGGAGGGATGCTGCTCCCCTTTCCCTGCTTGCGGGGAAAGGGGTCGGGGGATAGGGGTTGAGAAGTGCATAACACGCTCTAGTGCGCTCCCGTAGGGGCGTATTGCAATACGCCTATGAGGCCTTCCGCTCGGTGTCAGGCAGATCACCGCCAACCCTTGCCGGCCCCCCACGACTTGGGGCGTGAGAGCCGCCGAAGATCGGGTACAATAGCGGGTAGGCGACCTGTGGGTACCGATCGGGGCGGGCATTCATGCAAGACCTCTCCGGGACGACCATCGGGCAGTACGAACTGCATAGCCTGCTGGGTAAGGGCGGCATGGCGATGGTTTACCGCGCCTACCAGCCGAGCATGGAGCGCCCCGTAGCGATCAAGGTGCTGTCGCCAGACCTGGCCAGTGACGCCGAGTTCATCGCCCGCTTCGAGCGCGAGGCGCGCATTATCGCCCAGCTTCAGCACCCGCACATCCTGCCCGTCTTCGACTTCGGGCGCGCGGGGCCGTACACCTACCTGGTCATGCGCCTGATTGAGGGCGGCACGCTGGGCGACGAGCTTCACGGCTTGCCGCTGCCCCTCGCGCGTGTCTCCCTGCTCACCGGGCAGATCGCCGACGCGCTGGACTACGCGCACCGGCACGGCATCGTGCACCGCGACCTCAAGCCGACCAACGTCTTGCTGGAGGGGCGCGACCGCGTTTTCCTGACCGATTTCGGCATCGCCAAGCTGATCGCTGGCGGAGTCTTCACCGGCCTGACCGCGCCGAACGCCGTGATGGGCACGCCAACCTACATGGCCCCGGAGCAATGGCGCTCGGAGCCGGTGGACGCGCGCACCGATGTCTATGCGCTGGGGGTGATGGTCTACCAGATGCTCGCCGGGAAGGTGCCCTTCGCCGCCGAGACTCCGCACGGGCTGATGTACCAGCATCTCGACCAACAGCCGACGCCCGTCCGCCAGCTCAACCCCGCGCTGCCGCCCGCTGTCGAGCCGGTGATCCGGCGGGCGCTGGCCAAAGACCGCCGCGCGCGCTACGCCTCGGCGGGCGAGCTGGCACGCGACCTCGACCGGGCGCTCAACTTTCCGGTCCGCCTGCCGGAGCAGACTGTCTTCGACGCGCCGCCCGAATTGCTCGACGCTCCCCTCGACGCAGACCTGGCCGACGCGCTGGCCGAAGAAGACCTGCTGGCTCATGCGGACGACGCGGATCAGCCGGACATGGCCCTGACCAACCGCGCCGTGCGACCCTCGTTGCCCCCCGCCGAGACCATGCCGCCGGCGCGGCGCGCGGCTCCGTTCGGACACCGTTCCCCGGCGGCTAATCCTCCGCCGACCTACAATGCGCCGCCCTACCAGGCACCCGCGCAGTCCGTGCCGCGGCCCTCAACGCCGCTGATTACGGGCTACGCGCCGCCCTACCGCGCGCCGGAGCCGGTGGTCGCTGTTCAGCCGCGGGGCGGCGGATTTGGGCGTCTGCTGACGATTGCGGTCGTCCTGATCGCAGTTCTGATCGTGATGGCGGGCATCGTGCTGATCAGCGCGCTGCTGCTGGATTCCGGCCCTGGCGCGCCCGCCGCGCCCGTCGCCCGCCCACTGCTGACGATCACGGCTCCGGCGGACGGGACGACGCTCCAACTGGGGAGTCTGGTTTCCGTGCAGTTCACGGCCAGCGCCGGGGATGGCATTACGCGCATCGAGTTGCGCCGCTTCGGGCAGGTGCTCAACACCATCGAGGGCAGCGGGGAAAAGACGTTCCAGGGCTGGTTCACCTATGCGGCCAACAGCACCGGCACGCACGAACTGACGGTGATCGCCTATAGCGGGACGCGCGCCAGCGAGCCAGCGCGGGTGACCCTCTTCGTGCAGTGAGCGGGTCCACGCACGAGTTGTCAGGCAGTGGTCGAAGGCCCCCATCCCCCGGCCCCTTCCCCCAGCCGAGCTAGGGGAAGGGGAGAACCGCTTGCCAGACCGTCCCCCCTCTAGCTTCGCTGGAGGGGGGATTGAGGGGGGAGACATCTAGCGAGCATTCCCGAACTTCCGCTGGTTACAGGTTGTTCGTACACCCGCAGTAAGCTCCGGCCTACCCAGGCGCTGTCCGCAAGGGTATACTGGCGACAACCGTCCGCCCCACAGTGAGCCTGCAAGGCTGTTTGAGAGGTATCTTTACCCCCTTCCCGGCCCTTCCCCCGCAGGCGAGGGAAGGGAAAAAATGACTGCTCTTGAAGTCCCTCCCCGCAGGCGGGGAGGGATTTAGGGTGGGGTTGCAGGCCTTTTCAAACGGCCCCTGTGTGATCCTGGAGCAAGCCCCTCATGACACCTGATCTGCACCCGGATGCTCTTCGTAACCTGCTCAGCGGCGATCATGGCGATCCGTTCGCCCTGCTCGGCCCGCACCCCGCCGGGGAGGGGAAGATCGCGGTGCGCGCCTTCCGCCCGACGGCGCCGGCGTTGACTCTGGTGGACGAGCGGAGTGGGGCGCGGCTGCCCATGACCCGCCTGGACGAGGGCGGACTCTTCGCCGTGACGCTGGAAGCGCCGTGGCCTCCTCCGTCCTATCACTTCGTCGCCCAGACGCATGGTGGGCGCGAAGAGACGCTGCACGACCCGTACCGCTTCGGCCCGCTGCTGACCGACTATGACCTCTACCTGCTGAGCGAGGGGCGGCACTTCACCAGCTACGAGCGGCTGGGCGCGCACCTGCGCGAGGTGGACGGCGTGCGCGGCGTGCATTTCGCGGTGTGGGCGCCCAACGCCTATCGCGTCAGCGTCATCGGCGACTTCAACGGCTGGGATGCGCGCGTCCATCCCATGCGCCTGCACCCCGACGCCGGCATCTGGGAGCTATTCATCCCCGGCCTGGACGAGTGGACTGCCTACAAATACGATCTGCGCACGCGCACCGCTGGCTACCAGACGCAGAAGACCGATCCCTACGGCTTCGCCCAGGAGATGCGCCCGCGCACGGCCTCGCTGGTCGTAGACCTCGACCGCTACGAGTGGGGCGACGCGGCCTGGATGGAGGCCCGCCCCACGCGCGACCCGCTGCGCGCGCCGATGAGCATCTACGAGGTGCATCTCGGCTCGTGGCGGCGCAAAACGGACGGGCTGGAATGGCTGACTTACCGCGAGCTGGCCGAGACGCTGGTGCCCTACGTCCAGGAGATGGGCTACACGCACATCGAGCTGATGCCTGTCGCCGAGCACCCGCTCGACATGTCGTGGGGCTACCAGGTGACCGGCTACTTCGCCGCGACCAGCCGCTATGGGACGCCGCATGACCTGATGGTTCTGATTGACCAGTGCCACCAGCACGGCATCGGCGTCATCCTCGACTGGGTGCCGGCCCACTTCCCCAAAGACGGGCACGCCCTCAGCTACTTCGACGGCACGCACCTCTACGAGCACGCCGACCCGCGCCAGGGCGAGCACCCGCACTGGGGCACGTACATCTTCAATTACGGGCGTAACGAGGTGCGCAACTTCCTGATCAGCAACGCCCTGTTCTGGCTGAAGAAGTATCACGTGGACGCGCTGCGGGTGGATGCCGTCTCCTCGATGATCTACCTCGACTTCGGGCGCAAGGCAGGGGAGTGGGTGCCCAACGAGCACGGCGGCA
>CAYNHD010000251.1:0-6073 GCA_964396775.1 uncultured Thermoflexus sp.
GGCTGCGCCGCGCCCGGCGTCATTGGAGCGAAGCGCGCTTCGGGGTGAATGGTGAAGGCCGTATAGCGGAAGTTGCCATCATCTACCGGCAGCGATCCGTCCGGACTGAGCGGGATTGGCTCCAGGACAGTCGGCCAGGGCGCGCCGTCCGGCCCGCGCACGTCCAGTTGGTGGTAGAGCGCGGCCAGGTCCGCGTCGGCCTGCAGCGAGTTCGGCCATTGCTCAGACCACTGCATCAGGAACACGCCGACCGACGTGTTCACAAACACGTCCACGCCGTCCAGGTCTTCCAGGCGGGTAGGCAACTCCGCGGGATCGCGGCTGTTGCGAATCTCCCAGGTGGGGAAGAAGAAGGGCAGCCGGTCTTCGCCGGGGACGGCGACGACCAGATCGCCGCGCTCAGCAGCGACCTGCTCCAGCCTGTGCACGACGACCATCAGCGCCGGGTTGCCGCGGTCATACTTGGCCGTGTCGTCTGGCAGGCCGCCGTCGCGCCACGCTTCGACCGTGTGCTGCACGCCTGCCCAGGCAGCGACCGCGATCAGCGCCCCCGTCGCCAGCGTCCCCAGCACCCTCCGGACACGCCGCGCAGCCAGCCAGTCCCACAGCCAGCCATCCACCAGCGCGGCGACCTGCACGGCCAGCAGCGGCACAATGGCGAAGCTCAGCCGGTAGTGGTAGGAGAAATCGAGGAACCACACGGCGGCATAGGGCAGCAGCAGCGCCCACAGCAGCAAGACGGTCGAGCGGCGCTCGCCCGACAACGCCCGCCAGCGCGTGCGCCCCGCCCAGGCCAGCAGCATGGATCCGGCGACGACCAACGCCCACTCAAGGGCACCCATGCGCCCGCTGGCGCCGATGTCGCCGCGCAGCCACAGCCAGACATCGCCGGCGTCGCGGATGCGATCCACATTCCAGGCCGTCGGCAGCGTCCCCGCTAGGAGGAGCGGCATGGCGACGAGCGGAGCCAGACGCATTGCCCGCCGCTGACCGGATGTACGATTAACTTGCTGAGAGTTTAGGAGTGTTCGCTGCACGCCTTCCCCCTCAATCCCCCCTCCAGCAGAGCTAGAGGGGGGAGAAGTTGCCGGACGGCTCTCCCCTTCCCCCGGCAGAGCCAGGGGAAGGGGCCGGGGGATGGGGGCGTTGCCGCGACTGCCCACCAACTCAATCGCAGCCTCCCCGCGCCCAGCGCCCTTGACGATCAGCGCGCCCGCCACCAGCCCGGCGATCAGCAGCGGCCAGCCGAACTCCTGCCCGGAACGCTGGGCGAAGTCGTGCCAGTAGTCGGCGGGGAAGTCCACGACCGTGTGGCCCAGCAGCAGGTTGCGCACGTACCACATCCCGCCCAGCGGCGCGCAGGCCAGCCCCGCGATCAGAGCGACGCGCAGCTTCGGCCAGACTGCCGCAGGACGCCCGCGCGCCGCCAGCAGCGCCCCGGTGACGGCCAGCATCACCCCCAGGACCAGCGCCCCGCCCGTAGGCTTCGTCCACAGCGCGCCCGCCAGCAGCAGCCCACTGACTACCGCCGGACGCGCGCGCTCCGTCCGCCACGCCTCGGCGAAATAGGCCGCCGCGCCGGTCATGTACAGGGTGAGCACGATCTCCAGGTCGCCCGCGCCCGACCAGGCCGCCACATGCGGGTAGAGCGCCCAGGCCGCCGCCGTCAGCAGGGCGACGCGCCGCCCGCCGAACGCCCGGCGGCCCAGCGTATAGGCCATGAGCACCATCGCCCCATTGAACCAGGGAATGACGACGCGCGCTGCATGATCGTTGAACGTCTCGCCGCCCAGCGCCGTCCACGCCTGCTGCATCGTCGCGTAGAGCAGCGGCACGTGCTGCGGGTAATAGCCCATCGCGTCGGGGATGCGCTCCTCCAGCACGAAGACGCGCGCGTTGTAGCCGTAGACCCACTGCGTGTCGTAGGCGATGAACGGCCAGTAGGCCGTGACCAGCACATTGAGCGCCAGCACGAGCGCGATTCCGGCGACCAGCAAGCGTTCACTGCCGCTGTGGGGCGCTGGGGGCGCGTTCCGCGCCCTCGCTGGCGGCGCAGGGGAAGGCTTGACCCCCCTGTGCCGCCTTCGCCGCGCCGCCAGCGCCGCGCCCAGCGCGGCCAGCGCCCCACTCCCGATCAGCGACGGCGCGAGCGTCAGCGCGCCGAGCGTGCCGAGCACGAACAGCCACGCCGTATACAGCAGCGGCCCCAGGGCCATGCCCACCGCCAGCACCGTGCCGCGCTCGCCCCAGTGCGCGCGCGGCAGGACGGCCAGCGCCCAGGGAATCCCCACGCCGAAGAAGACCCACGCCGCATGGGGCAGCAGAGCGACGGTCGGTTGGAACCAGTCAGGCATGGGCATCCCTTCAGCGGTAATGCACGCGGTAGACGGTATAGAGGCCGAACGTCGCCAGCGGCGTCACGTCGCCCGGCTCAGCGACGCGCAGCAGCGGCGTATCCGTGCGCACGGCCAGGTAGTCGTAGCGGGCCAGCGCCGCGCGGTCGGGCAGCCCGCCGACCGCCACCCGCAGCCGCCCTTCGTGGGCGGCGAGGAACGGCAGCAGATTGTTATCGCTGAGGGTCGTTCCTTCTGCGGGCAGCGTGTGCAAATAGCGCGCCAGGTCGTAGAGCGGCCCCAGGACGACGCGATGGCGCTCCTCGTCGCTCATCAGCGGCGCGCGGACCAGTTCCGCCTTAAAGTCGAGCGCCTTGCGCGCGGCGGGCAGCGCCAGCAGCAGAATCAGCGCCAGCAGCCCTGCCTGAATCGCCGGGCGGAGCGTCGCCCGCTCGCGGCGCAGCGCCTCCCACGCGCCGAGCAGTGCCCGCGCCCCCATCACGCACAGCAGGGGGTAGATCGCCTGCAAGAAGCGCGTCTCATAGGAGGCGACCCACCACCACGCCGCCGCGAACGGCCCGGCCATCATCCACAGCAGCCGCGCCCGGTCAGCCAGGGGGCGCGCCCCGCGCAGCGCCTCGACCGCGCTCCAGGCCATGCCCGCCGTGACGATCAGCCCTGGCGCGGAATAAGCGGGAAGCTCGCCCAGGAACGGGACGAACATCGCCGCCGTGTGCCGCGCCTGCTCGCTCCACACAGTCGGCGGCACCAGTCGCCCGAACTCCAGCAGGTTGCGCGCGTACCAGGGGCCAGCGGCCAGCGCGAGACCCATCGCCAGCGCCAGCCCGTGCTGCCAGTTCGCCCAACCGCGCCAGCGGGCGTAGACCAGCCACAGCCCCGCCGACAGCGCAAACGCCAGGGCGCTGTTCTTCGTCCAGGCGGCCAGCCCGGTCATCGCGCCGAGCAGCCACGCCGCCCGCAGCGACCGCTCTTCGGCCAGCCACCAGGCGGCCAGCGCCGCCAGCGCCGCGAAGAATCCGGCGGGAATGTCCGTATAGCCAGCGGACGCCCAGCGCGCGAACTCCGGCGTCAGAGCCAGCAGTGCCGCCGCACCCAGCCCCACGCGCCAGCCGTACAGCGCGCGCCCCAGCGCATACGTCGCGCCGAGCGCACCCAGCCCCAGCGCCGCCACCGCCACCTTCGCCAGGTACTCATCCAGCGCGCCCGCCACCAGGTAAGCGTAGGTGTGGCTGAGCGGCAGCAGCATCGGGTACAGTTCGTACAGCCCCTCATCCCGTGGCAGTGCCCGCGCCTGGTAGATGATCCGGCTCTGGTCGGCGTAGATGGACACCGCGTCGGGGGCGTAGAACGGCCAGTACAGCGCGTTGAAGGCGATCAGCACGGCCAGGCCGCCGATCACCACGAGGGTGCCCGCCGCCAGCGGGTGCCGCCGGATCGCCACGCTAATCCCGCCAATCCGCACCCTGGGCAGCGCAGGACGCGCGCCCGCCCACCAGCAAACCGCCGCCCCTGCCCCGAACGCGCCGAGCGTCCCGGCACGCACCGCGCCCAGGCTCAGCGCCCCGGCCAGCGTCAGGGCCAGCATCCCCAGCGTCAGCGCGCCCAGGCTCAGCGCCAGCGTCAGCAGCGCCAGCGCGATCCCCGTGCGCTGGCGCGGCGGCAACAGCCACCATGCCCAGGGCGCGGCAAAGGCCAGCCCCCACAGAGCCTCCAGCAGGTCACCGGGCGCGATCAGGATCATGCTGACCTTCTCGCCGCCAGCGACGAATAATCCCTACTGCCACCGCCGCCACGCCGCACCCGGCGACGACCGCCAGCGGCGGGTGTAGCGGCAGGTAGTAACGCTGCCATTCCAGCGGCGTGACGGCCAGCAGCACCAGCGCCGTGCCCCCCGCCCAGCCAAGCACGCTCAGCCCCAGGGTGCCGCGCCGGGCCAGGGCAGCGGCCCCAGCCAGCGTCAGCGCGGCAAGCAACACGCTCCAGCCCCAGCCGCCCGCGCGCCCGCCCAGGATCGAACGCTCGTACTGCGCGATCTCCCCGGCGACCCACTCATCCCACCCCGGAGCCTCGTAATACTGCGGCTCCAGGCCGAACGCCTGCCGCGCCAGCCCCTCCAGGCGCTCCCCCAGCCCCTCATACCCGCCGAATCCGGCCACCTGCTGGTCGAGCAATGTGCTGCGCAGTTCCAACACACGGCCCGGCATATGCAGCGGATCCGACCACCAGGCCGGGTTCAGGAACAGGAACACGGCGACGGCCAGCAGCCCGGCCCCGATCACGCGCAGCCCATGCCCGCGCCAACCGGCCCAACTCGCCCGGCCCGCCCGCGCCACCAACGGCTGGACGGTCACGGCGGCGAAGGCCAGCCCCGCCGCCAGGATTGCCGGGTGCTTGCTGGCGACGGCCAATCCCGCCAGCGCCCCCAGCGCCGCGTACCCGGCGGCCAGGCGACGGCTCCGCCAGCCGGAGCGCGCCTGCTCGCGGACGACCCACACGGCGGCCAGCACCGCCAGCGTCGAGAAGGCCAGGTGCGCCCCCTCCATCATCGCCCGCCGCCCGTTGAGCAGCACCACCGGGTCGGTGACATAGATCAGCGCCGCCGCCCACGCCGCCGGACGCCCGCCCGCGATCCAGGCGATGGCGAACACGGCGGCCACGCTGATCGCAGTCAGCACCGCCGACGACAGGCGGGCAGCGTGCAGCAGCCGCTCGCCGGGCACGTGCCCCTCGCTGACGTTGTACTCCCAGTCCGCGCCCCACAGCCAGGGTTTGTTAAGATCGGCTGCCGTCAGCCCGGCCATGTCCCAGGCGAAGCCCATCGCCATCTTGCCGACCGTGCCGTTGATCAGGCGCAGTTCCTGATCCATCGGGTCTGCCGGGTCGGGGTCGTAGAGCACCGGCTCGATGTCGCGCTTCTGCACCAGGTAGTAATAGTCGCGGCTCATGGCGATCAGGCTGGACTCGTCGCCATGAAACGGCACATCGTCCACCCCGGCCAGCACATAGACGGCCAGCACCACCAGCCAGAGCGCATCCAACGCGCGCCACAGCGCGCGGCGAGGGTTGCCCATCGCTCCCTTCCGAACAACAAAAACCGGTCGCCTTGTTCCCGGCGACCGGGACCTTCACGCCGGGCATTGTGCACCCTACGCGCCCGATTATACCGTTGCAGGCGGCGCTGTGCCGCGCGCTTGCCCTACGCGATGGTGATCAGCACCTTGTTCTGCTCGACGTTCTCGCCGGCCCTGGTGTGGATGTGGTGAACCGTGCCATCGCGCGGCGACTTTAGCTCGTTCTCCATCTTCATGGATTCGAGGATGATCACCGTCTGGCCCTTGCTCACCGGCTCGCCTTCGCTCACCGGCACGCGCACGATCAGCCCCGGCATGGGCGCGCGAATGGGCACCTCGCCGCCCGTGTCGCCGAAGGCCATGAACGCGCTGGCCAGGCGGCGGCTGCGCTCGTCGGTCACCTGCACTTCGTACATGTCGCCGGCCAGCAGCACGTGGTAGAGATCGTCGCGCTCGTCCACGACTGCCTCATAGCTGTGGTGATCGAGCAGGATCGAGTACAACTCACCCTGGCGCAGCGCGCGGAAGTCAATGGCACGCACCTCGCCATTGACCAGGATGCGCCCATCCTCGTTGATCTCGATGTCGAACGTCTGGCCGTTGACGATAGTCTGGTACTTCATGCGCGCATGATCTCCGCTCGCTACA
>CAYNHD010000252.1:0-6072 GCA_964396775.1 uncultured Thermoflexus sp.
GGATAGGGGCGTTCTGGCGATTGCCCAACAACTTGTTCGTGGAACCCCCCGCCCAACTCCAGGGCTAGTGAGCACGCCGGTTGCCTGGTATACTCCCCGCATCTTCGTTCGTTCCCTGCTGTCTCGCCTGAGACTCGTAACGTTTGCCAGCGCGAGGTGTTAGTACGCATGACTGAGCCGGATGGTCGTGACGGGCGCGATTACGCAGCCTCCGACGATCTGCAACTGGTGGCCTGGGCCAAAGACGACCGGGCGGCGTTCGGCGAATTGTACTCGCGCTACGTCGGCAAGATTTACAACTACGTCTACTACCGCACAGGCAATCACCAGGACGCCGAAGACCTGACATCGCGCGTGTTCTTCAAGGCGCTGGCCCACATCAGCCGCTACACGGATCGCGGTGTGCCGTTCTCGGCCTGGCTATACCGCATCGCGCACAACCAGGTCGCCAACTGGCACCGCGACCGGGGCCGGCAGCGGGTCGTCCCGCTCGATGATTTCACGGTCAACAGCGTCACGGCAGACGCGCCGGAAGCCGTCACCGAGTCCAGCGACGAAGAGGCGCGGCTGTTGCAGTCCATCCGCGAGCTGCCGCCCGAACGGCAGCAGTTGCTTGTGCTCAAGTTCGTCGAGCGCCTGTCGAACGCGGAGATCGGCGCGATCATGAACCGCACCGAAGGCGCGGTGAAGTCGCTCTATCACCGCACACTGCTCGCGCTGCGCGGAAGCCTTGAAGAGCAAGAGGGGCCGGGGCGCGACGCGCAAGGCGGGCGGCTCGGCTTTTGAGTGGTGGCAGCGCAGGGCGTCCTGCCCTGCGCGTTACAGGAGAGATGGCTATGTCGTGGCAGTCACTGTCATCAAGAGTCTGGTCGCGGAACAGGCGCTGGCAGGAGGATGTATTGATGGCGCATGCCGACGCGCTGATCAGCCGCAGCGCCGCGCACGCCTCCCTGCGCCAGTCCTACGCCGAGACCGCTGAGGGCGACCTGGAGGCGCTGCTGCGGCTGGCCGAGCGCATCGAGCAGGCGATGCCCCCCGTTGCACCCTCGGAGCCGTATGTCGCACAGCTTCGCCACCGCCTGCTGGAAAGCGATCCCCAGGAAACGCTGTCCCTCTGGAGGCGCATCCGCCAGCTTCCGCCGCGCACCCAGTTGGCCGCCGGTATTGGCGGCGCGACCCTGACCGCCGGCGTGGTCATCCTGGCCACACGCTCCGTGTACGACGTGCTGGGCAGCCGGCGCAATCGCCGGACGGTTATTGCTTAGTCCCGTGCGCAAGGGGGAGGAATGCTGCCATGAGCGAGCGTTACGCCAGGATCACCGGCTGGGGCAAGTACGTCCCGGCGCGCGTGCTGACCAACCACGATCTCGCGCAGATGGTAGACACCAGCGACGAATGGATTACCACCCGGACGGGCATCAAGGAACGGCGCATCCGCACCGAGAACGACACCACCTCCAGCATGGCCGCGGCCGCTGCGCGCGAGGCGCTGAAGGTGGCCGGGCTGTCGCCCAAAGACCTCGACCTGATCATCGTGGCTACCTCGTCACCCGATTACCTGCTGCCGTCCGTCGCCAGCCAGGTGCAGGACATGCTGGGCGCGGAGTGCGGGGCGTTCACGCTGGTCGCCGGCTGTTCCGGCTGGGTCTACGCGCTGACGTCGGCCAGCCAGTTCATCACGGCTGGCGCGTACAGCCGCGTGCTGGTCGTCGGCGTGGAGATCATCTCCTTTGCGATGGACTTCACCGACCGCACCACCTGCGTCCTGTTCGGGGACGCGGCAGCGGCAACCGTTGTTGAGGCGAGCGACGAGCCAGGCGGCCTGCTGGCCTTTGAGCTAGGGTCGGACGGCTCCGGGGCGCTGGCCCTGTACGTGCCCGACGGCGGCACAGTCTCGCCCATTACGCAGCGCACCATTGACGAGCGGCGGCAATACCTGCGCATGAATGGGCAGGAGGTCTTCAAGTTCGCCGTGCGCACGCTCGGCAGCTCGCTCAAGCGCACCATCTACCAGGCCGGCCTGACGCCGGACGACATTGACCTGTTCATCCCCCACCAGGCCAACGCACGCATCATCGAGGCGGCGGCGCGGCAGATGCGCGTCCCGCTCGATAAGTTCTACCTCAACCTCGACCGCTACGGGAACACCTCGGCGGCGTCGGTGCCGCTGGCGCTGGTCGAGGCGATTGAAGAGGGACGCCTGAAGGACGGCGACCTGGTGGCCATGTGCGCGTTCGGCGCGGGGCTGACCTGGGCCACAGCCGTCATGCAGATCGGCACGGGCGAGATCAGCCCGGCGCACAGCCTGTTCTCCGTCGGGCGGGCGCGCTACCTGGCCCGCCGCACGTCCGACGCCGTGCTCGACACAGCGCAGTCGGCGCTGCTGCCGCTCTACTCGTTCCTCTACCAGCGTCGCAAGAAGCGCTAGCAGTCCCCCCGACCCAGCGATACCCACCTCGCGCCCCGGCCTACAAGACAGGTCGGGGTGCGTCTTTCGTCCCCTCCGAGCCTCGCCCCCTGGCCTCGCTACGCCCGGCCTTTCCCCCTCTCCACGACGTGGAGAGAGGGTGGCGAGGCCCGCATCAGTGGGCCGAGCGGGGGTGAGGCTGCATCGAACGCACCCGCTGTTGGACAGTCTGCGAGCCGGGGCGTATACTGAAGCGTGGCCCGCGCCGCCAGCGCGCGATCCTGCTGCCAGCCGCCAGGTACCCTGGTGCCGGTTCCACGCACGGACAAGTGACCATGACCACTCCGCAAGCGTATGTTGCCATCGAGGGCGTCATCGGTGTCGGCAAGACGACATTAGCGCGCATGTTCCACAAGGAAATGGGCGGACAGCTTGTGCTGGAGGTCTTCGAGGAAAACCCCTTCCTGAGCGACTTCTACACCGACCGCGCGCGCTACGCCTTCCAGACGCAGATCTTCTTCCTGCTCAGCCGCTACCACCAGCAGCGCCAGCTTGCCCGCATGACTCGCCCGCTGATCAGCGATTATATGTTCGACAAAGACCGGCTCTTCGCCCAGGTCAACCTGTCCGGCGACGAGCTACAGACCTACTACAGCGTGCAGGAGGCGCTTGCCGAGAACATCCCCCTGCCCGACCTGGTGGTATTCCTCAAGGCGGACACCGAGACGCTGATGAACCGCATCACGGCGCGCGACCGGCCCTACGAGCGCAACATGGAAGCGGCCTACATCAACAGCCTGCGCGTCGCCTACGAGCAGTTCTTCGCCGCTTACGAGTCCGCGCCGGTGCTCACCATAGACACCAACAGCCTGGACTTCGTGACAAACCCTGAAGACCGCGCCGCCGTCTTCGACCGGATTCGCGGGGCGCTGGGCACCGGGCCGCGCCAACCTGCCCTGCCAGGGTTGGAAGCGGGTGAGGTGGTGCTGCCCGCCCCGCCAGCAGCCGGAGCAGCCCCCCTGGAACAGACCACATGGCGGCTGGGCGACTTCCAGCAGTTCCACCGGCGGCTGGACCAGGATAAGCAGTTCCTCACCGACCCGTACCTGAACTTCATGCTGCTGCAAGAAGAAGTGGGTGAGTTGGCGCGCGCCTTCGCCCGCCGCTGGATCGCCAAAGCGACGGGCGGCCCGGACGACGCGCAGCCCGCCATCCGCGAGGAGATGGCCGACGTGCTGGCCTACCTGCTCAAGCTGGCGAACTACGCCGGCGTAGACCTGGAAGCGGCTTACCTGGAGAAGATGCACCGCAACCAGGGGCGCGAGTGGCCCGGCCCGTCCGCGACAGAAAGCGAAGGGGCATGATCCAGCCAGCGAACTCCAACAAGTATTTCGTGGCGATTGGCGGCAACATCGGCGTCGGCAAGTCCACGCTGACCGGCATCCTGGCCGAGGCACTCGGTTGGAAGCCATTTTACGAGGCAGTGGACGAAAACCCGTACCTGGCCGACTTCTACGCCGACATGCGTCGCTGGAGCTTTCACTCGCAGGTGTTCTTCCTGTCGCGGCGGCTTCAACATCACCGCCAGCTTGTGGATCACCCCGGCTCCGTTGTGCAGGATCGCAGCGTCTATGAGGACGCCGAAATCTTCGCCCACAACCTGTACAAGCGCGGCCAGATGTCCGAGCGCGACTACGGCGCGTACCACGACCTCTACGAGGGGATTCGCGCCTTCCTGCCGCCGCCCGACCTGCTGATCTACCTGAAGGCCAGCGTTGAGACGCTGCAGGCCCGCATTCGCCAGCGCGGGCGCGACTTCGAGCGCGACATCTCCGCCGAGTACCTGCACCAGCTCAACGTCCTGTACGACGAGTGGATCGCGCGGTGGGATAGCTGCGCCGTGCTGGTCGTGCCCGCCGACGACATGGACTTCCAGCACGACGCCGCTGCGCGCCAGGCCATCGTGGAGGCCGTCCGCGAGTCGCTCAAGCCCGCGCCGGTGCGCTACCTGCGCTATCCCGTGCGCACGCCCTGACGGACTGCGCGACGCCCCCGGTCGTGTTAGAATAGGCGTCAGGCGGCTTGCGCAGGGGGAACGGGCGGCATTCTGGAGTGAACAGGAGCACCATGCAGCAGCGGATAGTGCGACAGGCATCGAGCGGGGCAGCGCGGCTGCGCTGCGGGCTGGTGCTTTTGGGGCTGGCGCTGCTGCTCGTTGCGTGTGGCGGCAACGCCCAGCCGAGCATCGTGACGGTGGCCCCCAGCCCGACGCGCACGCTGCTCCCTGGCCCGACCGCTGCGCCGGTTGTCGCCGTCCCCAGCCCGCTGCCAAGCGCCACGCCAACCGCGCGGACGCCGACCACGCCAACGCCCGGCCCTTCGCCGACCAACCCGCTCGCGCCGACCCTCTCTCCGGCCCCGGCCACGCTCACCGCGACCAGTGCCCCCACGCGCGCCGGCCTGTCCATCGAGTATTTCACGACGGACACGGCCTCCGTGCGGCCCGGCGACACCGTGACCCTCTTCTGGAGCACGCGCGGCGCGACGAGCGCGCGCATCTACCGGCTGGACGCTGAAGGCGAGCGAGTCTGGCGCTGGGATGTGAACGTAAGCGGCAAGCTGGTTGTGACGACAGCAGGCGAGGATCGGGAACTCGCCCGCTTCGTGCTCGAAGCGGCGAACGCGAGCACCTCCGTCGAGCAGCCGCTGCTGATTCCCCTGTCCTGCCCGGAGACATGGTATTTCGACCCGCCGCCGGAGTCCTGCCCGGCAGCGCCCGCCCAACTGACGACACAGGCCGAGCAAACCTTCGAGCGCGGGCGCATGATCTGGGTGGACGTGCAGGATCGCATCTATGTGCTGTTTGAAGACGGCGGCTCGCCGGCCTGGGCGCAGTATCCCGACGACTTTCAGGAGGGCGACCCCGACCGCGACGAGTCGCTTGTCGCGCCGCCGGGCTTACAGCAGCCGATTCGGGGGTTCGGCCTGGTGTGGCGCAGCAACCCGCGCGTCCGCGACCGGCTCGGCTGGGCCACGACGCCGGAGGTCGCCTTTGAGGGTATGATCCAGACCGATTCGCAGGAGCCAAGCGTGGCGACAACCTATCTGCGCACCCGCGACGGGGCTATCCTGGCCCTGGACGCGCTCGCCGGGGAGTGGGAGATGCTGCCTCCGGTCGTGACTGGTGATGGTGAGCAGTAACTGGAAGGCAGCGAGCCGATGATTAACGAACCGTCCGCGTTTGATTCGAACCGGGGGCCGGCTGGCCCCTTGCCCCCTGAAGAGACCCCTACCCCCCTGGATGCAACCCGCGCCCAACTCCAAGAGGCCGTCTCCGCCGTGATGGAGATCAGCAGTGCCGACCTGCACACGCCGCCGCCGATGAGCGCGCGCTTCACCGGGCGGCTGCGCGTCAGCAGCGAGATGGCCTACGCACACCTGGACTCCGTCTTCGCGCCGCTGGATCATCACGTCGTGCTGACGACCGACGAGGGGGGCGAGCACGTCGTTCTGGCGATCAAGGGGCGCATCCGGCCCAAGCCACGCCCGGTCTGGCCGAATATCGTCCTGCTGATCCTGACCGTGCTCAGCCTGCTTTTTGTCGGTGCTTCGCAGGACGCCACCTTGCAGGAGGGCGAGAGCCTGCCGCTCTCGTCCATCTGGCG
>CAYNHD010000253.1:0-6052 GCA_964396775.1 uncultured Thermoflexus sp.
TAGCCTCACCCCCCAGCCCCCTCTCCACGTGGTGGAGAGGGGGAGTCAGGCTGCCGTCAAGTCCCCTCCCCACGTAGTGGAGAGGGGATTTAGGGGTGGGGCTAATACCACACACTACATCACTTTGCCCATCTCAACGATTCTCACCTACCTGTCTTCCCAGAACCGTCTACGGAGACGGGGAAGCGAGGCGCACCAGCGCCGAGCGGGGGTGAGGTATGGTGGGCGGGCGGATTCCGAAGCGATCACCTGATCGTGCGGCGCTATAATCGGGGCATCCGTTCGTCCTTGAATAGATGGACTCAGCCCGCGCCATGCCCGCCCCTGCCACTTTCACCGGCCCCCGCTGGGCCAGCGTCATCGTGACGACGCTCGACCGCGCGCCGCTGCTGGCTGCGCCCCGTCTGGCGCGCATCGCCTGCGCCGCGCTGGATGTCTGCACACCGGAAGCGCCGGGCCGTCTGTGGGGCTACGTCGTGCTGCCAGACGCCCTGCGGCTGGTCGTCGGGCCGGCGGAGGGCGACGCCCTGAGCGTCTTCGTCGAGCGGGTGAAGGCACGGGCGGCGGGCGATCTGCTCGCCGCGATCCGCCGGGGCGAGGATGCGGACGCGCTCGATGCGGTGCTGCGCTTCAACCCGGTGTGGGGCGGGGCGATCTACCGGCTGTGGGCGGCGGGTTTTCACTGCGCTCCGCTGTGGACGGAGTACCGGCTCAGCGGCGCGCTCTACGCGCTGCGCCAGGCACCGGTCAGCGCCGGCTTGGTGGCGCGGGCCGAGGACTGGCCGTACCAGTCGCGCCCACCCGATCCCGCTGCCAGGTTATCAATAACCAACTACTAACAACCAATTACCCAAAACCCTTTTGACACGAGAGAAAAGCGGATTACAATAAGGCAAAGTGCGCGCTGGTACTGCGGTCATGGGCTGGCGCGCTGAGGGGACGATGGGGTTGCTATGAGCCGGCTGCCTGCCTATGGGGGGCGGCGCGCGCTGGTCTGCGTCGCTGTGGCGCTCGTCGCGGTGACGATCCTGACTGGCGGCTGGCCCGCCAGTGACTCGCCGGGCGCGCCGCAGGTTGCACGCGCAGGGGGACTCCTCCAGCAGACACCCACCGCGCCCGGTGGCCCGGCCAAGCCCTGGGGGGCCGGACAGCTTCCGCTGCCCGATGTAGGAGAGGGCGTCGAGGTGGGTTCGCGCGACGACGTGCTGCCCCAGACCGGCACCATCGAAGTGCTGGTCGAGCTAAGCGATCCGCCTGCGGCCAGAGCTTACGCCCTGGCCCGGACGGTGCTGCACTTGCCCGAAGCGGTCGCGCAGGCCATTGCCGGGCAGCAGGCCCAGGCCATTGACGCGGCGCAGCGTGCGCTGTTGCCCGCGCTGACCGGCCCGGACATCAACGCAACCCTTATGGGCCGCACGCAGCACACGCTCAACGGCATCTTGATCCAGGTAGATGCCAGCAAGCTCGACGCGATCCGCCGCTTGCCTGGCGTGCTGGCTGTGCGGCGGCTGCGCATCGGCGAATACACGGGGGGCACGGCCCCATCCGCGCCAATCCGCCCGGCCAGGCCCGTCAGCCCGGCCCCGGTGATGCCCGGCCAACCTGACGGGCAGATGACCGGCTAGAGACAGGGTAACCAGGGGGGAGCGATACGCGCGGGCAGCGCCCGCTGCGCCCTCGATCCGCACACCCCCTTCAGTGATCTTGATGATCAAAGCTGGCTGCAAAGGAGCGTACCTATAAGAGAAGCCCTGCCCTGCTGCGATGAGCCACTTCTGACCCAGTGCTCGCCATCTGGCACGAGCTTATTCTGAGCCTACACACAGGGTGAGTGTTCATGGACAAAAAGACGCGCAACCAATTGTTAACGGGGGGACTCTTCCTGGCTCTGGCTGTCATCCTGAGCCTGTCGCCCCTGCTGACCCCCGCCGCCGTCCGCGCGCAAGGCCCGGACGGCCCCCGCAAAGCTGTTGAGTTCAAATTGCCGGCTGGCCCCAGCGCGCGCGCGCTCGATGGCGAGCTGCGCGAGATCGTCCCCGCTGGAACCGATCCCTTGCTCTATAACCTGAGCAGGAAGGGCGTCGTCAACATCATCGTCGAGCTAGACGCGCCAGCAGCGATCCAATCCGTCGCGGCTCCTGGCATGAGCCAGGCGCAAATGGCCTCGGCGGTTGAGGCGCAGGTCGCCCGCGTCGAAGCGTCGCAGCAGGCGGCGTTGGGGGCGCTGAGCGCCGCCGGTGTCAACTACCAGGTGGTGGCCTCCAGCCAGCGCGTGCTCAACGCGCTGATCGTGCGCGCCGACGCCAGCCAACTGGCCGCCATTCGCAACCTGCCCGGCGTCAGGGCCGCCTACCCGGAGCGCATCGCCGAGCTAGACAACTCGACGAGCGTGCCTTTCATCGGCGCGCCCGCGCTGTGGAGCCTGGGTACGGGCTACACCGGCGACGGGATCAAGATCGGCGTCATTGACTCCGGCATTGACTACGATCACGTCAACTTCGGCGGCGACGGCGACGGCGTGCCCGAAGCGGCGGAGTTCCCCACCGCCAAGATCGCCGGTGGCTACGACTTCGTGGGCGATACGTGGCACCCCATCTCATCGCCTGCGCTCGTCCCCGACGCCGACCCCTACGACCAGAACGGGCACGGCTCGCACGTCGCGGGCACGGCGGCGGGCTATGGCGTGGTCGGCGGGGCGACCTATGGCGGGCCGTGGAACGCCGCGACGCCCTTCGCCACCATGGACATCGGCCCCGGCGTTGCGCCCGAAGCGACGCTGTACTCGTACAAGGTCGGCTCGTCCTCCAACTACGTGTCCGAAGCGGCGGCGATCCTGGCCCTGGAGCGGGCCGTGCTCGACGGCGTGAATGTGGTTAACATGTCCATCGGCGGCAACTTCGGCGACCCGAACATCGGCTGGGCGGTGGCGGCGGACAATGCGTCGCTGGCCGGCATTGTCGTTGTGTCGTCGGCGGGCAACGCCAACGATGTCTACTTCATCCAGGGCGACCCCTCGACCGCAGACTGGGCCATTTCCGTGGCCGCCTCGGTGGACGGCAGCCTGGGCGTTGAGGTCGTCGGGCCGGCGGGCAGCCCGCTGCTGGGCACCTACGAGGCAGCGTCGGCCAGCTTCGGCCCGTCCGTCTATGACGTGACCGGCGCGCTGGAGGTGGTCAATGACGGCATCGCTCCCACTTCGGACGGCTGCCAGGCTGTCTCCGGCTTCACAGCCGGCAACATCGCTCTGATTGATCGCGGCACCTGCGCGTTCACCCAGAAAGTCTACAACGCCCAGCAAGCGGGCGCAGCCGGTGTGCTCATCGCCAATACCTCTACCGGCGCGTTCGGCGGCATGGGTGCTGCCGATGGCGACCCCTATGCCCCGCTGATCACCATCCCCTCGGTCATGATCCAGTATGCCGACGGGCAGGCTCTACGCGGCGCGGGCGTTACCGTCCACATGGCCAATACTGTTGTCTTCGGCGGCTCGGCGGACACGCTGGCCAGCTTCTCGTCGCGCGGCCCGCAGCGCGAGCCGGACGGCGCGAATGTGGGGCTGAAGCCGGACATCGCCGCGCCCGGTTTTGGCATTACCTCGACGGCGCTGGGCACGGGCAACGGTGCAGTGGACTACAGCGGCACCTCGATGGCCTCGCCGCACGTGGCAGGGGCGGTGGCCTTGCTGCGCCAACAGCACCCCACCTGGAGCGTCGCCGAGATCAAGGCGCTGGTCATGAACACTGCCACGCACTTCGTCTACCAGGGCAATAACCAGACGCCGCCCATCTACGGCCCGGCGCGCGTGGGGACTGGCCGCCTGGACGTGGCCAACGCCTCCAGCAGCGACGTGATCGCCTACAACGCTGCCGCCCCGGAACTGGTGAGCGTGTCGTTCGGCATCCTTGACGCCGACGCGCCCACAGCCCTGGTGCGCAACATCACCGTGGAGAACAAGGGCGCGAGCGCCGCTTCCTTCGACGTGAGCTACGAGCCGCTGGCTGACATTGACGGCGTGTCGTACAGTGTGTCCCCGGCCACCGTGAACGTGGCTGCGGGCGGCACGGCGACCGTGCAGGTGACGCTCACCATCACCGATCATACCGGGTGGGTGGCTCCGCACAGCTACGACCCCACGGTGTCCGAGTCGCAAAACGGCTTCCCGCGCCACTGGCTGAGCGAAGAATCCGGCCTGGTACGGCTTGCGGGCACCGCGAGCGAGCTATGGGTGCCGCTCTATGCGGCGGTGCGCCCGTCTTCGACGCTGCAAGCGACGACGGATCCGCTGCCAGTGACCGGCATGACGGGGCTGACGTATATCGAGCAGGCCGGCAAGGCCGTGCTGACCGGCGGGGCACCGCCTGATGCGGAAATCTCGCTGGTCTCGGCCTTCGAGCTTTACGGCGAGAGCGAGGACGATGCCTTCTCGACGGGCGTGTACGACTCGGGGGACTTGCAGTACATCGGCGTGACCAGCGACTACAACGCCGTGAAGAACCTGGGCGGCACGCTCTACGACAACAGCCGGCTCTACTTCGGCCTTTCGACCTATGGCAACTGGTCGTCACTGTCCGAAGAAGTGTGGTTCGAGGTCTACATTGACGCGGATCAGGACGGCAGCTCCGACTACCGGTTGTGGAACTGGAACCTGGGCAACCCCTTCTTCGGCGAATCGAACGATGTGTTCATCATCATCGTAGACGACTTCGGCGCGGGGGCCTCGTACTGGTATGGCGATTACGTCAACGACCTGTCGGCGGACGTGATCAATACCGTGCCCTTCCAGAACAGCGTGCTGTTCATGGGCACCTGGGCGGGTGTGCTTGGCCTGGACGACACCGACGCCACCTTCGACTTCTTCGTGGCAAGCTGGTACGGGGACGGCTCGCTGATAGATGTCAGCGATGTGATGACCTACAACGCGCTCGCCCAGGGGGTGGACTTCTCGACCGACGGTGTGAACGACTACACGGGCGCACCGCTCTGGCAGGACATGGCTGGCCCGTCGGTGCCGGTGCGCTACGACTGGTCGGTGTACGAAGGCCCGAACCCGCCGTGCGTGCTGCTGCTGCACCATCACAACGTGCCCGCGCTGCGCGCCGACACGGTCTGCCTGCAGGCCAACGTCACCTACGACGTGGGCGTGACCAAGACAGTTGACCACCCGTACCCCAACGAGGGCGACCTGATCCACTACACGATCACCGCCACCAACCACAGCGCGGATGAGCCAGTAGCGGCCATCGTGGAAGACCTGCTGCCCGACGGCATCGGCTACCTCTCGCACGACGCCAGCCAGGGCAGCTACAACGCGATCAGCGGCGAGTGGGCCATCGGCATCCTGCCGCCCGGCGGCTCGGCCACGCTGGAGATCAGCGCGCACCCGCGCAGCGGTACGTTCGGCCAGACGATCACCAACACGGCCACCATCACCGGCAGCGTGGGCGTGGACTCCAACCCCGCCGACAACACGGCCTCGGCGGAAATCCTCGTCGGCGGGCCGAGCGCCGCGCCGTCGCTGAGCCTGTTCGACCCGGCGCTGAGCAAGGTCGGCGTGTTGCAGCCCGGCGGCATTGGGCTGCCCGGCGAGCAGCTTACCTGGACGATCACCCTGACCAACGAAGGCGCAGTGACGGCCACCAACATCCCCGTGGTAGACACGCTGTCCGACGCGCTGCGCATTGACAGCGCCACGACCAGCAAGGGCACGGTGACCATCTCCGGCCAGACGGTGACCTTCCTCATTGACAGCATCGCCCCCGGCGAGACGGTGGAGATGCAGATCGTCACCACGGTGCTGACCAGCCCGCTGGATGGCGTGTTCACCAACGAGGCGGTCATCGCCGTGCCGGATGGCGCGGGAGGCACCGTGATCCTGGATCGGGCGCAGGCGACAGTGCCCGGCGTGAGCGTGCTGCCCTCGACCGGCTACCCGCCTCGCTAACGATGGGTGGGTGTGTGGGGGTGTAGGCGCTACGTCCCACACACGCCTCACCCCCTAACATGAGTCATCCCGAATTTTGAGGACGGCTCATGGCAAGGCAAAAGACCTCCG
>CAYNHD010000254.1:0-5972 GCA_964396775.1 uncultured Thermoflexus sp.
CTCATAGAAGAACTCCTGCCACTGGCGCACCATGCCCAGGAAGCCGTTGTTCATGATGGCGATGTTGACCGCTGCGCGCTCCTGTACGGCTGTGCCCAGTTCCTGCAGCGTCATCTGGAAGCCGCCGTCGCCGACGATGGCCCACACGTTGGGCTGGCCCAGCCCCAGCGCCGCGCCGATGGCCGCCGGCAGGCCGAAGCCCATCGTGCCCAGCCCGCCGGAGGTGAGCAGCGTGTTCGCGCGCTGGTGCGGGTAATACTGGGCTTCCCACATCTGGTGCTGGCCGACATCGGTCACCACCACCGAGTCGCCGCCGGTCGCCCGCCACATGTCGTGGATGACGTGCGCGGCGAAGAGGCGCTCGCCCACCTCGCGGTTAACAATGTCGCGCTCGTCGGCGTCTTCCATCCAGTCGCGAATCTGGCCCAGCCACGCTCTGTGCTCGATGGGCTTGAGGTAGGGCATCAACTGGCCGAGCACGGTCTTCAGATCGCCGACGATGGGCACGTCCACGCGCACGTTCTTGTGAATCTCCGACTCGTCAATGTCAATGTGAATCTTGCGGGCGTTAGGCGCATAGGTCTTCAGGTTGCCGGTCACCCGGTCGTCGAAGCGCATCCCGAAGGCCAGCAGCAGATCGGCGTTCTGGATGGCGAGGTTGGCCTGTCCGGTGCCGTGCATGCCCATCATGCCCAGCGAGAGCGGGTGAGTCTCCGGCAGGCCGCCCTTGCCCAGCAGAGTCAGCGCAAAGGGAGTCTGCGTCATCTCGGCGAATTGCAGCACTTCGCGCCCCGCGCCGGACATCACCACGCCGTGCCCGGCCAGGATGAGCGGGCGCTCGGCCTGCTCGATTAGCGCCAGGGCAGCGGCGATGTCCTCGTCGGTAGCGCGCTGTGGCGGGTGGTAGCCGGGCAGCTCGATGGGTTCTTCGGGATAGACAAACTCGGTGACGGCGTTCTGCACGTCTTTGGGGATGTCCACCAGCACGGGGCCGGGCCGCCCCGTCCGCGCGATGTGGAACGCCTCGCGGATGGTGTAGGCCAGCTCGTGCACGTCGTAGACCAGGTAGTTGTGCTTGGTCACGGGCAGCGTGACGCCGGTCACGTCCGTTTCCTGGAAGGCGTCCGAGCCGATGACCGCGCTGGGCACCTGCCCGGTGATGCAGACAATGGGCGAGGAGTCCATCATGGCGGTGGCGATACCGGTGACCAGGTTGGTCGCGCCGGGGCCGGAGGTGGCGATGACCACGCCGACCTTGCCCGTCGCCCGTGCGTAGCCGTCGGCCATGTGCGCCGCGCCCTGCTCGTGGCGCACCAGCACGTGGCGAAGCTGTGGGTAGCGGGTCATGGCGTCGTAGGTGGGCAGGATCGCGCCGCCGGGGTAGCCGAACATGATGTCCACGCC
This sequence comes from uncultured Thermoflexus sp., assembly GCA_964396775.1. Taxonomy (GTDB): domain Bacteria; phylum Chloroflexota; class Anaerolineae; order Aggregatilineales; family Aggregatilineaceae; genus UBA2029. The sequence goes on from CAYNHD010000254.1 coordinate 1,405, forward strand.
CTCGCGGAGCAGGCATTCCAGGGTAATCTCAGCGCCAGTCAGTTTCACAGTGTCTTCCTCCTTGTTAGGCTTGCGCCGTGCCGGTATCTCTCGGTCGTCGTTGGTGGAGGCGCTGCTCCGCTGCGTCCCGTAGGGGCGTATTGCAATACGCCCTACTCCCCACACCGCAATGATCAATCCAGGAAAATCGCCCCGGTGCTGGCGCTGCTGACCAGCCGGGCATAGCGCCGCAGCCAGCGGCTGGGGATGTCCGGCGCCAAGTCCGGCAGCGCGGCCAGGCGGCGCTGCACCTCCGCCGGCTCCACCAGCAGGTCGAGCCGTCGCGTATCGAGATCGATCTCGATCAGGTCGCCCGGCTGCACGGCGGCCAGCGGACCGCCCGCCGCCGCTTCCGGGCTGACGTGCCCGATGGACACGCCCCGGCTGCCGCCGGAGAAGCGCCCGTCAGTCACCAGGGCCACGCTGTCGCCCAGGCCCATGCCCTGCAATTGCGCCGTCGGCCCCAGCATTTCCTGCATCCCTGGCCCGCCGCGCGGCCCCTCGTAGCGGATGACCACCACATCGCCCGGCTGCACCAGCCCATTGAGAATGCCCGCCGAGGCCGCCTCTTCGCTCTCGAAGACGCGCGCCGGGCCGCGATGGTGGCGCATGTGCGCTGGCACCGCGCCGGTTTTGATCACCGCGCCGTCGGGGGCCAGGCTGCCGAAGAGCACGGCCAGCCCACCGGTGGGGCTGTGCGGGTCGCTGAGGGGACGGATCACCTCGTAATCGGCGATAGTTGCGTCGGCGATGTTCTCGCCCAGCGTCTGCCCGGTCACCGTGATGCAATCCAGGTGCAGCACGCCGTCTTTTTGAGCAACCTCGTGCAGGATGGCCGGGACGCCGCCCGCGCGATGCACGTCTTCCATGTGCCAGTGCGAGGCCGGGCTGACCTTGCAGATGTGCGGCACGCGCTCAGCGACCTGGTTGATGCGCTCCAGCGGGTAGTCCACGTCCGCCTCGTAGGCGATGGCCAGGGTGTGCAACACGGTATTGGTGCTGCCACCCATGGCCATGTCCAGGGCGAAGGCGTTGTCCAGCGCCTCGCGGGTAACGATGCGGCGCGGCGTCAGGTCTTTTTCGATCAAAACCATGAGCTGCCGCGCCGCGCGCTCCGCCAGTTCGATGCGCTCTGGGGTTTCGGCCAGGGCCGAGCCGTTGAAGGGCAGGGCCATCCCCAGGGCCTCCATCAGGCAGTTCATCGAGTTGGCGGTGAACATGCCCGAACACGAGCCGCACGAAGGGCAGCCGTAATCTTCCAGCGTTTTCAGTTCGGCGGCGTCAATCTTGCCCGCCTTGAAAGCGCCCACCCCCTCGAAGACGCTGATTAGGTCTACGACTCGCCCGTCGGGGGTCTGGCCGGCGGCCATCGGCCCGCCACTGATGAAGATGGTGGGAATGTCCACGCGCATGGCCGCCATCAACATGCCCGGCACGATCTTGTCGCAGTTGGGGATGCAGATCATGCCGTCGAAGGCGTGCGCGGCGACCATGGTCTCCACCGAGTCGGCGATCAATTCGCGGCTGGGCAGTGAGTAGTTCATGCCGATGTGCCCCATGGCGATGCCGTCGTCCACGCCGATGGTGTTGAACTCGAAGGGCACGCCGCCCGCCGCGCGAATGGCCTCTTTGACGACCTGGCCGAATCGCTGCAGGTGCACGTGGCCAGGGATGATGTCCACATAGGAGTTGACGACGGCGACGAACGGCTTGCGCATGTCGGCGTCGGTGACGCCGGTCGCCTTGAGCAGGCTGCGGTGTGGTGCCCGTTCGTAGCCCTTCTTGATCCGGTCTGAGCGCATGGTCACCCTGGTTGTCCTCTGCGAGTGCGACCCATCTTTACAACAGAGGCCGCCCCTGGGTTGGGACGGCCTCTGTCTGCCTTACGTTGCGCCGCTAACGGCTTGCTCCGCGCCGCGCCGGTGCCCCAACCCGTTTGTCCCCCTTCTCAAGAGCGAGAAGGAGGCCAATAACCGGGACAATAAGGGGAACCAGCGCGCGCAGCGCGTCGAAGGTCATGGCTGCTGAGTCTCCGCTGAACACATCAGCGCAACAAAAAAGCCTCCCGGCGTTGGGAGGCTTTTGCTTACACACTGGGGCCTGCTGCGGCTACACCCTCCCAACGCCAAATGCCCCGCCAAGAATGACGAGGACAATGACGATAAGGACGAGGGACAGGCGGCGAGACGCCATGATGAACACGTTTCCTTCAGCACGCAGGCCGATCACATTACTGGTTATCACTGTAGCCTAGCGGGGGCGGTTCTGTCAAGGGATTGCTGCCCAATTGGGCGAGCCGGGTTTAGTGATTATGTACAAAAGGGGCCTGCGGGCAGGTTGGCGATCTGTTTTTTGCGGGCCGCGAGCGATAGCATTAGCGCCCAATCTGATGAGGCGCGCATCCCCCGCCAAGAAAGGAAACCCGCAATGGAACCGATCAAGAAGGTTGTCCTGGCCTACAGCGGCGGCCTGGACACTTCCATCATCGTGCCCTGGCTGCGCCATAATTACGGCTGTGAAGTGATCTGCTTCACCGCCGACCTGGGCCAGGAAGAAGAACTCGACGGCCTGGAAGAGAAGGCGCTGAAAACCGGGGCCAGCAAGCTGATCATCCGCGACCTGCGCGAAGAGTTTCTGACCGACTTCGTGTTCCCGACGATGCAGGCCGGCGCGGTCTACGAGCGCGTCTATCTGCTGGGCACGTCGTTCGCCCGCCCGCTCATCGCCAAGCACCTGGTGGAGATCGCCGAGGACGAGGGCGCGCAGGCCATCGCGCACGGCTGCACGGGCAAGGGCAACGACCAGGTGCGCTTTGAACTGACGGCCATGGCTCTCAACCCCAAGATTCAGGTGATCGCCCCCTGGCGCGAGTGGAATATCCGCAGCCGCGAGGACGCGCTCGAATACGCCGCCGAGTACAACGTGCCGGTCAGCTCGACGCTCAAGAGCATCTATAGCCGCGACCGCAACCTCTTCCACATGAGTCACGAGGGCGGCCCGCTGGAAGACCCCTGGAACGAGCCGCACGAGGAGATGTTCGTCATCTCGCGCAGCCCGGAAGACGCGCCCGACGAACCCATCTACGTCACCATCGGCTTCGAGCGGGGTGTGCCAGTCTCCATTGACGGGCAGGCGCTGCCCCCCGTCCCGCTGTTCGAGCGGCTCAACGAGCTAGGCGCGGTCAACGGCATCGGGCGGGTGGACATGGTGGAAAACCGGCTGGTCGGCATGAAGAGTCGCGGCGTCTACGAGACGCCCGGCGGCACCATCCTGCGCGTCGCCCACCAGACGTTGGAGAGCCTGTGCCTGGACAAGCAGACCATGCACTACAAGGACTTCGTGGCCGTCAAGTACGCCGAGCTGGTCTACAACGGCATGTGGTACACGCGCCTGCGCGAGTCGCTCGACGCTTTCGTGCAGGTGACGCAGCAGACCGTCACCGGCACGGTGCGCCTCAAGCTGTACAAGGGCAACGTGATCATCGCCGGGCGCAAGAGTCCTTACAGCCTCTACCGCGAGGACTACGCCTCCTTCGGTCACATGGACATCTACGACCAGACCGACGCCAAGGGCTTCATCAACATGATCGGCCTGCCCATGAAGGTCGAGGCCATGCTCAACGTCGAGGGAACGGGCAAGAGCCGCTACCGCCAGCCGGACTACACGCACTTCAAGCGCGACTAGCGGGCACAGCAGGCGAGCAGGGTGTTTGTGCTGACGTAAAATGAGCGCACCGATCGGTGCGCTCATGGTTATCCTTGCGCCTGCTTGTCAGCCGGAGGATTAGCCTGGCTTCGCCACGCCGCCAGCCGAATTGCTGCTGCTAGAAAGACCGCAATCCAAGAGAGTTCTAGACCCGGCGCCGCTTCTCAATCGCCCCCGCGTTGACCTGCACCTTCACCAGCCGGCCCAGCATTTGCAGCAGCACCTGCACCCGCTCCGACCCGCTGAGCCGCATGTCGAAGATCGCTTCATAGCCGGCGAACGGCCCTTGCGTGATGCGCACCGCGTCACCCGGCTGCAACCCATCGAACACCAGCCCGCCCGCTGCTCGAATCTCCGCCACGCGCCGCTTCAGTTCGTGCACGACGTACTCCGGCACGGGCACGGGCTGCCCATCAAACGATACCAGCCCAATCGCCCCCGGCACCCACTGTAGCGCCGAAACGCCCACCTCGTCCAGGTCGGCGTGCACAAACAGGTAACGGGGGAAATAGGGGCGGATTTTGGACGCGCGTGGATTGACCGGCTGCACATGCAGCGTGGGATAGAACGTCTCAGAGCCCTGCGTCCGCAGGTAGGCGTTGACCTGGTTCTCTTTACGGGGCTTGCTATGAATGACGTACCAGGATGCAGTGCTCATGCTTTCCCCACTCCAAGCAGACGGCATCGCTCTTGCCATCTGAGACCTAGAGGCCGTTTGAGGGGTGTCTTTACCCCCATCCCCGGCCCTTCCCCCGCAAGCGAGGGAAGAGAGAAAGGACTGCTCTTGAAGTCCCTCCCCGCAGGCGGGGAGGGATTTAGGGTGG
>CAYNHD010000255.1:0-5910 GCA_964396775.1 uncultured Thermoflexus sp.
CCTTCTCCCCCTGGAGGGAGAAGGGGGCGGGGGATGAGGGGAACAAGAACGGCTTGCCAGACACACACCTAGATGCGCGCAGGCACGGTCTGGTCTGGCTGGCACAGGCGATCAGGCCATGCCCGGCACCACAAAGCCGAACGTGCTGCCCTGCCCTGCCGTGCTGCTGAAGAAGAACTCGCCGCCCATCAACTCGATCAGCCCCTTGACGATGGGCAGCCCCAGCCCGTGTCCCTTGAACGAGCGCACGTGCTCGCTCTCGCCGCGCCAGAAAAGCTCGCCGATGTGCCCCTGCTCCTCTTCGCTGAGGCCGATGCCCGTGTCAATCACGCTGACGCGCAGCTTGCCGTCCACGCCCTCGGCGCGCACGGTGATCGTGCCGCCGTCCGGCGTGTAGCGCAGCGCGTTGACGACGAGCTTGGTCAGCGCCTGGGCCAGGCGCTCGCTGTCCAGGTTGAGCAGCGGCAGATTGGCGGGCGTCTCGAAGACGAGCGTGTGCCCGTGCTCGGCAGCCAGCGGCGCGGCAGTCTTCTCGACCTGCGCGGCGATGTTCTTGTACAGGTCCATCTTCGGCTCCAGGCGCAGCCGACCGGAGCGCAGCTTGCTCATGTCGCTGATGTCGCTGACAAGCTGCTCCATGCGGCTGACGTTGGCGCGGATGGTCTCCACGAACTGGGTCTGCATCTCGTTCAACTCGCCGGCGATGTTCTTGGCGAGCATGTCGGAGTAGCCCTTGACGCTGGTCATCGGGATGCGAATCTCGTGCACCATCAGCGAGGCAAAGCGGGCATTCTCCTGGATCAGCGCGTCCATGCGCTGGCGCAATGCCTCAGCCTCCTCGCCCTCGCCGCGCCGGGCCGCCGCTTCCAGCATCCGGCTCAGGTCATCCAGCGCCGTCTGTAGCTCGACAGGCGCAGCCGCCCGCAGCGCCTTGACCGCCTCGCGTGCCTCTACCAGCGGGTTCGGTTGCTCGTCGCTCATCGTCATCCCTCTCGTCAGCGGGACGGCCTGCCGGCCCGTGCCCCATCGCAGCGTACCACTACGGTAAGGATACTCAGCGCAGCGCAAAATCGCCACCTGGGGAGCGCCTTCTGCAATGGGGGCGAGATTCTTGAACCGCAGAGGCGCAGAGGACGCAGAGAAGAACTATAAAGAGTCTTTGCTTTTTCCGCGCTCTCTGCGCCTCGCGGTGCTCTTTTGCCCCGGAATCCGAATGCCCCCAAAGGGGAAAGGGCATTGGCAGCGCCGCGCAAATGCCCTATAATCGTGATCAGAACATCTAATTGATCGCATTAATCTAATTGATCAGATGAATAGTCGCAAGACAAGTGATCGCCATGCCCTACGCCAGTCTGAACTCCGCCATCCTGGATTACATCGTCCAGCACCAGCTTCAGCCGGGCGACTACCTGCCGACGATCCCGCAGTTGAGCCAGGAACTGGGCGTGAGTGTCAGCAAGATACGCGAGGAGCTGGCCACGGCGCGCGCGCTCGGACTGGTGGACACCAGGCCGCGCGCCGGGACGCAGGTTCAGCCGTTTTGTTTCGCGCCCGCGGCCAGTCTCAGCGCCATCTACGCGCTGAGCCTCAACCGCCAGCACTTCTACGAATTCTCGCGGCTGCGCGCCAGCGTCGAACTGAGCTTCTGGCACGAGGCCGTCGCCCAACTGACGGCGAGCGACATCCAGGCGCTGCGCGACATGCTCGCGGCGGCCCGCCTGAAGCTGGTGCACGTGCCGGTCGAGGTGCCTTTCGAGGAACACCGCAGCCTGCACCTGACCTTCTTCAGGCCCCTGGACAACCCGTTCGTTCAGGGCATCCTGGAGGCGTATTGGGCGGCGTACCAAGCCTTCGGCGTGGGGTTGTACGCCGAGCTTTCCTACCATCATGAGGTATGGGACTATCACGAGCGCATGGTCGAATGCGTGGCGCGCGGCGATTTCGACGGCGGGCACCAGGCCCTGCGCGACCACATGACCTTGCTGCGCCACCGGCCTGAAGAGCCGGAGGTCATTGGCCAGGCAGTCACAGAAAGGTATGGGACATCGCATCATTTGCCAGAGTAGAGTGCTTTTGCAGACAGTATTTGACTTTGCGACTTTGAGCAGGAGGCGCGCAAGCGCCGCAGACTACAGCATAAGGATAGGTGGCAGGAGCACAGGATACCATGAGCGACGTTGAAGCCTCAGCCCTGGAGTCGCTGCTGGCCGAGCGCGAGCCGATTGTCAACGACTTCCAGATCATGATCGCCACAGTGAACGGGTCGGGCAGCCAGACGGCCAACACGGCGCTGCTGCGCTCGATCTTTCGCATGGGCGTGCCGGTCAGCGGCAAAAACATCTTCCCGTCCAACATCCAGGGGCTGCCCACCTGGTTCACGGTGCGTGTCAGCAAGGACGGCTACATCGCCCGCCGCGAGGACTATCACATCCTGGTGGCGATGAACCGGGACACCGCCGCCGATGACATCAGCAAGCTGCCGCCGGGCGGGGTCTGCCTGTACCCGCAGGAGTGGAAGCTCCGGGAAGACCGCCCCGACATCGTGTACTACCCGATGCCGGTTGAGAAGCTGATAGACGCTTCTGACGTGCCGGCCAACCTCAAGCCGTATGTCGCCAACATGGTCTACGTGGGCGTGCTGGCCACGCTGCTGGAGATTGACCTGGACGAGATCGCCTTCTCGCTGGACTTCCACTTTGGCGGCAAGGCGAAGGCGATCAACATGAACATGGGGCTGGTCAAGGCCGCCGCTGAGTGGGCGCTGGACAACCTGGCCAAGCGCGACCCGTACAAAGTGGCGCGCATGGACAAGACCCAGGGGATGCTGCTGCTCGACGGCAACTCCGCCGGGGCGCTCGGCGCGGTGTTCGGCGGCGTCACCGTCGTCGCCTGGTACCCGATCACGCCCTCCACCAGCCTGATTGACGCGCTGAACGAGTATCTGCGCGATCTGCGCACCGATCCCGCCACCGGCAAGGCGACCTACGCCGTCATCCAGGCGGAGGACGAGATCGGAGCCATTGGCACGGTCATCGGGGCCGGGTGGGCCGGCGCGCGCGCCATGACCGCCACCTCCGGGCCGGGCATGTCGCTCATGTCCGAATTCGCGGGATTGTCCTATTTCACCGAAGTCCCGGCGGTGATCTGGAATGTGCAGCGCGTGGGGCCGAGCACCGGCCTGCCGACGCGCACTTCGCAGGGAGATGTGCTGAAGGCGCACTTCCTGGGGCACGGCGACACCAAGCACCCGGTGCTGCTGCCGAGCAACATCGAAGAGGCGTTCGAGTTCGGCTGGCGTGCGTTTGACCTGGCCGAGCGCCTGCAAACGCTCATCTTCGTCCTCAGCGACCTCGATCTGGGCATGAACCTGTGGATGAGCAACCCCTTCACCTACCCCGACCAGCCGATGGATCGCGGCAAGGTGCTCAGCGCCGAAGACGTGGAACGCATGGGCGGCTTCGCCCGCTATCGTGACGTGGACGGTGACGGCATCACCTACCGCACGCTGCCAGGAACCGATCACCCGCTGGCCGCCTACTTCGCGCGCGGCACGGGGCACGACGAGAATGCCTACTACAGCGAGCGCCCCGAGGACTGGGAAGCCAACATGGCCCGCCTGACGCGCAAGTTCAACACGGCGCGGCAGTTGGTGCCGGGGCCGGTCGTGGATCAGGTGGACGGCGCTCAGGTAGGCATCATCGCCTACGGCACGACTGACGCCTGCGTGGTGGAGAGCCGCGACCGCCTGCGCGAGCGCGGCCTGGAGACGAGCTACCTGCGGTTGCGCGCGCTGCCGCTCAACGAGACCACGCGCGATTTTCTGGCGGCGCACGAGCGCGTCTATGTGGTGGAGAACAACACCGACGGGCAGATGGCCAGGCTGCTGCGCATGGAGTTCCCGGAACTGGCGGGCCGCCTGATCTCGCTGGCCCACGCGGACGGGCTGCCGCTCACGCCGCGCTGGCTGACCGCTGCTATCTTGGAACAGGAGCAGTAACCCATGGGCAACCGTCTGAACCTCATCGGCCTGGACCGTAACGACTACAAAGGCGGCAAGTCCACTCTGTGCCTGGGCTGCGGCCACAACTCGATCTCGAACCAGATCATCCAGGTCGCTTACGAGCTATCGCTCAACCCGCACCGCGTGATCAAACTGAGCGGCATTGGCTGTTCGAGCAAGTCCCCGGCCTACTTCTTGAGCCGCTCGCACGGCTTCAACGGGCTGCACGGGCGTATGCCCGCCCTGGCGACCGGCGCGACGACCGCCAACCGCAGCCTGATCGCCATCGGCGTCAGCGGCGACGGCGACACGGGCAGCATCGGCCTGGGTCAGTTCAGTCACATGATCCGGCGCAATGTGCCCATCGTCTACATCGTCGAGAACAACGGCGTCTACGGCCTGACCAAAGGCCAGTTCTCGGCGACCGCCGACCTAGGCCAGGAGCTTAAGTACGCCGGTGTCAACGAACTGCCGCCGATTGACATCTGCATGGAGGCGCTCATTGACAACGCCTCTTTCGTCGCGCGCTCGTTCGCCGGCGACGCCAAACAGGTACGCGAACTGCTCAAGGCGGCGTTCAGCCACAAGGGGACGGCGGTGCTGGACATCATCAGCCCGTGCGTGACCTTCAACAACCATGAATCGTCTACCAAGAGCTATCCCTACGGCAAGACGCACGAGGAGCCGCTGCAGGACATCACCTACATCCCGGTATACGACGAGATCAGCATCGAGGAGCACGAGCCAGGCGTGGTGCAGGCCGTGGAAATGCACGATGGCTCGCGCGTCATGCTCAAGAAGCTCGACCCAACCAAGCACGATCCGACGGATCGGGTCGCCGCGATCAAACTGCTGGAAGAGGCGCGCCGCGATAACCTGTTCATCACCGGGCTGATCTACATTGACCGCAACCGCCGCACGCTGGCCGAGATCAGCCACCTGGTGGACGAGCCGCTGGTGTCGCTGCCAGAAGAGCGTCTGCGGCCCCCGCGCGAGGCGCTCCAAACTGTGATGAACAAGCTCATCTGCTGCGACTGAGGCTGATCGCAGCGGGTGCAGACAGTGCGTTAATCGCCAGACAGATCGCAACGGCGCACACGCTCACGGGAGGGTGTGCGCCGCTCTTGTTCGCCAACAGCAAGGTCACTCTTCGCTCAGGAACAACCGCCGCCGGTGCGCGCCGACCTGGTGCAGGGCCAGGCCGAGCGCGGCGATCAGCTCGTCGGCGCGGGCGTTGGCGCGCTCCCCGGTGCTCAGGCGGGCGATGAGTACGCCGTCCCCGTCCAGGCGCAGGTCCTGAATTAGCGGGCGCAGGTCGTAGGGCTTGCCGCGCAAGACGCGCTCGATGCGCGTTTGGGCGAGTAGCGCCTGGGCATGCGCCCACAAGTCGTCCGTGCTGAGGTCGGGGTCGTTGGGCGTGATCGCGTACTCAGCGCTGATCACCTGCGGGGGCAACGCGGGCGCTTTGATCGGCACCTCAACCACCTGAAGGGTGCGCAGCCCGGCGGGACTGGTGGCATTCAGCCGCTCGATCAGCGCGCTGGCGGGTTCGAGGGGCACGCGCTCAGTCAGCCACACGTCGAGCAGCTCCGCTTCGCTGGTCAGGCCGACGGGCAGCGCGGCAGCGAATTGCAGGCGCGGGCGTGGGCTGAAGCCGCGCGTATACTCCACCGGAAGCTCGGCGCGCCGCAGGGTGCGCTCCCATGTCGTCGCCAGGTCGAGATGGCCGACGTAGCGCAGCGCGCCCTGCTTGGCGAACTGGAGGCGCAGTCGTTGTTGGGTGAGTGCCTGGCTCATAACGGGCCATTATACCAGGCGGGCGAGGGTCGTTCTACGCCCAACTCCGGGTCGGGTCCACGAACAACCTGTCGCCAGGGGAAGTTCAGGGATGCTCGTTGGACGCCTCCCCC
>CAYNHD010000256.1:0-5904 GCA_964396775.1 uncultured Thermoflexus sp.
TTGCGGGGAAAGGGGCCGGGGGATAGGGGTTGAAAAGTGCATAACACGCTCTAGAGCGTGGAGAACCGACTGCCGCGCGCTAGTCCTCGGCGTGCGGATTGTCGGGCACTGAGGGCTTATCGCTGCCCTTCCAGCCCGCCGGCGGCTTGACCGTGCGGTTGTTCTCGCCGCGAATGAACGCTTCCACATTGTTGCGCGCCACGTCATCCGGCACCTGCACCGGCGGTGACTTCATGAAGTACGAAGCGGGCGCTTCCAGCGTGCCGCTCAGCCCGCGGTCCAGGCCGATCTTGGCGCAGCGCACCGCGTCAATGATCACCCCGGCGCTGTTCGGGCTGTCCCACACTTCCAGCTTCAGCTCGATGTTGAGCGGCACGTCGCCGAAGGCCGAGCCTTCCAGGCGGATGTGCGCCCATTTGCGGTCTTGCAGCCAGGGCACGTAGTCGCTGGGGCCGATGTAGACGTTATCCGCGTCGAGCTGGTAGGGAAGCTGGCTGGTGACGGCGTTGGTCTTGGAGATTTTCTTGCTCTCCAGGCGCTCGCGTTCCAGCATGTTGTAGAAGTCCATGTTGCCGCCCACGTTAAGCTGGCTGGTGCGCTCCAGGCGGATGCCGCGATCATTGAAGAGATTGGTCAGCACGCGGTGCAGGATGGTCGCGCCGACCTGCGACTTGATGTCATCGCCGATCAGCGGCAGGCCCTTTTCGGCGAAACGCTGCTGCCAGTAGGGTTCGCGGGCGATGAAGACGGGGATGGCATTGACGAAGGCGCAGCCGGCGTTGAGCACCTGCTCGACATACCACTTGGTCGCCTGCTCGCTGCCCACCGGCAGGTAGCTGACGACGACATCGGTGCTGGTGTCTTTCAGAATCTGCACGATGTCCGCCGTCGGGCCGGGCGCTTTGCTGATCTTCTGCTTGAGATATTTGCCCAGGCCGTCGTGCGTCATGCCGCGATGGACGGGTACGCCTAAGTGCGGCACGTCGGCGAACCTGATCGTGTTGTTCTGGCCGCTCCAGATCGCTTCGCTGAGGTCTTTGCCGACCTTCTCCACGTCTATGTCGAACGCGGCGCTGAACTCGATGTCGCTGATGTGGTAGCCGCCGAGCGTCACGTGCATCAAGCCGGGAATCGTCTCGTCGGGGTGGGCGTCGTGGTAGTAGTGCACGCCCTGCACCAGCGAGTTGGCGCAGTTGCCTACGCCGATAATGGCGACACGAACCTTATCGGACACGGAAACCTCCCTATTCCTTTGGGGACTGCTATCGGCCCGTCCACGCGCAAGGGGTGGGCAGGCGCAGGCTGGCACACGCGGACACCGCCGCGCCTCCCGCCGGCACGCGGGCTGACGGCGCGACCAGTGGTCCGCTCAAGCGCCGGAGTCTACCGCCAGAGTACGGAGAATCCCAATTCCTGGGGGGGCGCAACAGCAAGACCTCCGAAGCCCGTGCGGACTTCGGAGGTCTCATTGGAGCGCCCGCCAGCCCGTAGAGGCATGGCCATACGCTCAAACCAGGTGCGGCAGGGCTACATCCCGGCTTGCCGGTCTTCCTGCATCATGCCGAAGATGGTGCCTTCCACGTCCTTGCAGTAGGCCAGCCAGCCCACCGACGGGATGGGATGCTTGTCCATGACAACCGTGCCACCGCTGGCCTTGACCCTGGCCAGATAAGCGTCGAGATCGTCCACGTCAATCGTGTTGATCGTGCCGCTGATAGGCCCCTCTGGGGTATAGAGGCCCCCGTTGATGCCCGGCGCACCCTCCTCACCGGTCATGACCAGCCAGTACTCGACTGGCCCCTGCCATTTCTCCACCGTCCAGCCGAACACCTCGCGGTAGAAGACGGCGATCTTCTCTGGTTCGCGGGCGGGGATTTCAAAATGAACGATACGTGGCATGGTGAACCTCCCTGTGCTGTCATGAAAGAACGATGCGGTAAGTTCTCAGATGATAGCACAATGGAGGAATGGATGCAAACATTTGTTCTAGACTTTCGGAACAGTATTGTGCGCTGTACGATCGGCAGGCGTATAATGAAAATATCTGTGGCGCTGACGGTGAGGAACATGATGGCAGGCATTGAGGCGGATTCACTGATATTCGAGGAAGTGCTGGAGTTCCTGGCGGGAGCGCCAACAGCAGAGGAAATTGTCGCGTTTTCGCCGTCGGAGGCGCTGCAACAGCGCGCGCGCTACCTGCTTGAGCGCAATCGCGAAGGACTGCTCACGCCCCAGGAGCGCCAGGAACTGGATGACTTCGCGCGTCTGAATCATTTCGTGAGTATGCTTAAGGCCCGCGCCCGCGCGAGGCTGACGGATACATGACCTCGATCCCCGAAGCCTTGCGCCGCGCGGTGATAATTCGAGCGCAGGGGTGCTGCGAGTACTGCTTGATCAGCCAAGAGGATGCGTTCCTGGCGCATGAAGTAGATCACGTCATCGCCGAGAAGCATCGCGGTGCTACTGCTCTCGATAACCTATGCCTGAGTTGCTTTGACTGCAACCGCCATAAGGGAAGCGATATTGCTTCAGTCGATCTTGAGACGGGTGCTCTGACACCCCTGTTCGATCCGCGTCGAAACCTTTGGGCCGATCATTTCCGGTTGGAGGGCCCGCGTATCGTACCCCGAACGGCTGTGGGGCGCGTGACGGAATATCTACTGCGTCTGAACAGCGATGAGCAGATCATGAAACGGGCAGCCCTCATTGCGCTGGGTCGCTATCCTCCTACCGTTCTCCAGATCAAGCTGTCACCGCGGCGCTCGCCCGATTCGCTGTGAACTCACCCACCAATAGCTCGCCGCTCACTGCGGATCGCTGAGCAGTCCCGCGTACATGCCAGGGCGCGAGTCGGGGATGGGCGTCGCACCGCACACCTTCACGTAGAACTCCTGCGGGCCGGTCCAGCCGATGACGGCGTAAGCGTAGCCCTGGGCACTCATATCGTGCAGGCAGGCCAGCAGCAGCGCCGCCCCCACGCCCGTCCCACGCTCGGACTCCAACACACCCATCGGGCCGAAGACGCCTTTGTAGGCCGCGTCGTAGCAGGCGAAGCCGACTAGCCGCCCCGCGTGCACAGCGACAAAGCACGCGACCGGCAGACGCGCATAGGCTACCTCGCACTCACTGGCCCAGCCCGCCCAGAATTGCCCGCTGACCCAGGACAGAACGCGGTGCCGTTCGGGGACGAGCGCGCGCCGCACCATGATTTCGGCGGCGGCGGGCCGTTCGAGCGCGGGAGCGAGCGGTGGCAGGTCGTAGAGCTTGACGAGCATGTCGGTCATGGCGGAGTCTCCTGTTGGGCAGATGGAGCCGGATGCCGCCCATTATGCCCCATTCGCTTTGTCGGGGGGAAGGCAGGCTACAGAGAAGAGAGGCTATGATACGATCAGGAGCAATTGAACAGAAGGGAGCGCGAATATGGCCGCGCTGATTCGCGAATTGCTTATCCACGAATTGCTGCAACTGCCCTCGCGCCAGCTATGGACGGACTACGACAGCGAGGCCGATGTGTTGTACATCAGCTTCCGCAAGCCACAGAAGGCGGACGATACGGTGATGGGCGAGGACGGCAACCTCTACCATTATGCGGCTGGTGTGCTCGTTGGCGTGACCGTGCTCAACGCTTCTCACCAGGGGATGCTGGCCGGAGCGTCCGCTACTGATGAGTGAGCGGTTATCAGTCCTCAGAGACCATATGGAAAGGCCTGCGCTACGATTTACGTCACCCCTAAATCCCCTCTCCACACGCGATACTGTTGGCGAAATGCCTCCGTAGGGGCGTATTGCAATAGCCCCTACGGAGGTGCAGCAGAGCAGCGCCCCTACGAGGCCAGCGCGTGCTTAGTTCACCAGCAGTATCACACGCGGAGAGGGGACTTGACCGCAAACTGATTCCCCCTCTCCGTAAACGGAGAGGGGGCCGGGGAGTGAGGTTTCCGCATGGTCTCTCAGTGGTCGGTTTTCTGTTCAGGCCCACGCCCGGATTTTCTCGCTGACGGCTGACGGCTGTGCGCTGACCGCTACTCCACCGTCACGCTCTTCGCCAGGTTGCGCGGCTGGTCTACATCGCAGCCGCGCCGCACGGTGATATGGTACAATAAGCCACAAGGAGACCTGGCCCATGAGCATTCAGATTGCGATTCCTCACGCCGCGCTGCGGGCGTTTTGCCAGCGTTGGAGAGTCAGCGAACTGGCGCTGTTCGGGTCAGCCGTGCAGGGCGATTTCCGCCCCGACAGCGACATTGACATGCTGGTTCGCTTCGCGCCGGACGCCCGCTGGACGCTGCTCGATTTCGTCCAGATGCGCGACGAACTGAGCGACATCTTCGGGCGCAGAGTCGATCTGGTCACACGCCGCGCCGTCGAAGCCAGCAAGAATCCTCTCCGCCGCAAGGCCATCCTGGAGTCGGCGCAGGTCATCTATGTCGCGTGATCTTCCCCACCTCCTGGATATTTGGCAGGCTGCTCACAAGATAAAGAGCCTTACGCAGAACGTCTCCAGAGACGATTTCATCCAGGACGAGATGCGCCATTCTGCTGTGATCTACCAGTTGATCATTGTGGGCGAAGCGACCAAGCGTATCTCAAGCGAATTCCGGGGACAGAATCCAGCCATCCCCTGGAAACAGATGGCGGGCATGCGAGATGTGCTGATCCACAGCTACAACGATGTTGACCTGGAACTGGTTTGGGAAGCCGTCACCCAATCGATTCCCGCCTTGATTGCCTGGATCGAGCCACTTCTGCCGCCGACAAGCGCACAGTGATCAGTCCTCAGTGGTCAGTTTTCCGTTAAGGCCCGCGCCCGAACGTTCTCACTGACGGCTGAGGGCTGCGCGTTGACCGCTACTCCACCGTCACGCTCTTCGCCAGGTTACGCGGCTGGTCCACGTCGCAGCCGCGCCAGACGGCAATGTGATAAGCCAGCAGTTGCAGCGGGATGACCGCCACAATCGGGCTGAGCAGCGGCGGCAGCGGTGGCAGCGGGATGACGAAATCGGCCTTCTCACGGATGAGCGCGTCGCCGTCAGTCGCCAGGGCGATGACGATCCCCCCGCGCGACTTGGCCTGCTCCACCTGGCTGAGCATCTTGTCGTAGACGGCATCCTGCAGGCAGATCGCCAGCACGGGCATGTGCTCGTCAATCAGCGCGATGGGGCCGTGCTTCATCTCGCCGGCGGGATAGCCCTCGGCGTGAATATAGCTGATCTCCTTGAGCTTGAGCGCGCCTTCCAGCGCGATCGGGTAGTTAATCCCGCGCCCCAGGTAGAGAAAGTCGGTGTAGTGGTATAGCTCGGCGGCCAATGCCTCAACCAGCGGCTCGCGCTCTAGCACCTGCCCCACCAGGTCTGGCAGGCGGGCCAGGTCTTCGACGTGTGCGCGCGCCTGCTCTTCGCTGAGCTGGCCGCGTTCCTGGGCCAGGTAGAGCGCCAGCAGGTACTGGTCGGCGATGCTGGTGGTGAACGCTTTCGTGCTGGCCACGCCGATCTCCGGCCCGGCTTGCATGGCGATGTACCCATCGGCGAGGCGCATGGCCTGGCTGCCGATGGCGTTGACGATGCTCCACAGCAGCGCGCCCTTCTCGCGCGCCTCCTCCATCGCCGCCAGCGTATCCACCGTCTCGCCGGACTGGGTGATGGCTAGCACCGCGCAGGTGTGGTCGAGGATCGGGTCGCGGTAGCGGTACTCGCTGCCGTAGTCTACCTCGACGGGGATGCGCGCCAGTTCCTCCAGCAGGAATTTGCCGACCAGCCCGCTGTAGGCGCTGGTGCCGCATGCGACGGTGACGACGCGCGTCAGGCGGCGCGCCTGTTCGGGCGTCAGGTTAAGCTCTGGCAGGCAGATGCGCCCTTCCTGGAAATCCACCCGCCCGCGCAGCGTGTCGGTGAGGGCGCGGGCCTG
>CAYNHD010000257.1:0-5900 GCA_964396775.1 uncultured Thermoflexus sp.
CCACGTCGTGGAGAGGGGGCGGCGAGGCGCGTCAGCGCCGAGCGGGGGTGAGGCTTCATCAGGCGTGTGAACCTCATACGCGCCTATGGTATACTGCCGTCGTTGGTCATTACCTGGAGAAGCCATGCGCCGCCCCCAACTCCCCTGGCTGCTGGCGGTCGCGCTGGCCCTGCTGGTCGCGCTGACTGCCTGCACGCTGACCCAGGACAAGCCGCCGCTCATCGTCACGGCGACGCTATCAGCGTCCCTGGATACGCCCGTGCCAACCGAGACGCCGCTGCCGCCCCCGACCGAGACGCCGGTGCTCCTGCCCACCGCGACGCCCGTCCCAACGGATACGCAGCCCGCCGCCTTGACGAGCACGCCCACGCCTGGCACACCTGTACCATCCGCCACGCCCGCGCCCACGCGCACCCGTCCCGGCCCTACCGCGCTGCCGCCGCTCGACGATGGCAGCGGCGGCGTGGTTCCTGGCACGGGCGGCGCAGTCGCTCAGCTTTCGCCTGTTGCCGGGCTAGACGCCCTGCCTGCCACGCTCTACTACCTGTCGGCGGACGGCGGGAGTCCCCAGGTATGGCGGCTGCGCATCGGCCTGGCCTATCCCGAACAGCTTACCTTCAGCCCGGATGGAGTCGCGGCCTTCGACGTGGCCCCGGACGGCACACTGGCCTACCTGACGCCGGGCGGCGGGCTGATCGTCGGCGGGATTCCCCTGCTGCCGCCGCCAGCAGCGGATGGGAGCCAGGCCCAGGTCACGGCTATCGCCTGGGCACCGGGCGGTGTATGGCTGGCTTACACGGTGATCACGCCGGGGGCGGATGGGGCATCGGGCGGGGCGCATGAGGTAGACGGGCTGTGGCTGCGCAGCAGCGACGGCAACACCGTGCGCCTGCAGCCCAGCGTTTACGCGACCGACGAGTCCCGGCGCATCTTCACCGGGCCGCTGCGCTGGCGTCCAGACAGCAGCGAAATCCTGGCTGGCTACGAGGTCGCTGCGGGCGCGGCCTTCTGCCGCGTGAGTCTGAGCAACAGCGCGCTGCTGCCGCTGTGGGACGCGGCAAGCCTGCCGCCCGGCTCCTTCACCACTGCCGCGTGGAACGACAACGGCACGGCGATCATTGCCAGCGGCGCGGGCAGCGTGCTCACCATCGAGCCGGATGCGCTGCAAGCCCGCCCGCTGATCGCGCCCGACTCCGGCTTCTGGCCGGTGGACGCGCGCCAGTTCGCCGAAGGAACGCTGGCCTTCCTGGACGCGCCGCCCGGCGCGCCGCGCGCGATCTATCTCGTGCCGCGCGGGGGGAGCGCGCTTGTGCCCGTCGCCAGCGGGCTGCCCGCGTCCGGCGCGCTCGACGTGCTGTGGGACGACTTCGCCCGCCAGGTGATCGTTGCCGCGCGCGAGTCTGAAGGCGCACCGCTCGGCACGCCCACCCTCTACGACACTGCCGGAGGTCTCTATGACCTGACACCGCTCACCGGGCCGGTTGGCGCGCCGCGCTGGGGGCCGGCCTTCAAGGCCGGAGACGAGGCGCGGGTGCAGACGACTGAGGGCGATCCGCTCAACCTGCGGGCGGTGCCGGGCGGGGAGGTGCTGCTGAGTCTGGTGAACGGGTCGCGGGTGCGCGTCACCGGGGGGCCGCGCGTGCAGGAGGGCTATCGCTGGTGGCGCGTGCAGACGCCCAACGGCGTCAGCGGGTGGGTGGTCGAGGCGGTGCGCGACGGGCAGGGCAACCTGCTGCGCACGCTGCTGCCGGTCGGGTGAGCGTGCCGTGCCGCTCGATCCTTCTCCACATGCGAAGGGGGATTTTAAATTGCGGATTGCGAATTTCGAATTGCGGATTGGGAGACTTTCTGGACTGTGCTCGGAGAGGGCAGGTCAGGCGGAGTGAGGCGTCCACAAATGCGAAGCGGCCCCTTCTCACTAAGCCTGGGGCCGCCCCGTCAAAGTATATTTCAAATTGGGGACTCTAATTCGTAAAGCCTCTTGGCACTTCGACGGACGGAGGTGGTCAAATCCCGTCTATTCGTCAACTCTGTTGTGTAAGTCTCTTAGCTTCCACAGCCAGCCAGGTAGCTTTTGGCTGGCCGGAAACACGACCATCGCGATCCTACCCAACCCCAGGCCACAGCGCAAAAAACTGTTCCGGCGCGTCAGCGCACCCGCTCTGGCGCGACAACCGTCGCCAGGCCGCCCAGAGCGCGCTCTAGCGCCTGCACATCCAGCGCCGTGCCACCGAACGTCCCCCAGTGGCTGGGGATCACCCAGCGTGGCTGGAGCACGCGCACCAACGCGACTGTCCGCTCCAGGTCGAGCGTGCCCGGCCCGCCAGAAAGCGGCAGGATGGCCACATCACAGCGAATCTTTTCCAGTTCTGGCACAAAGTCGGTCGTCCCGGCATAGTAAATGTCGTAATAGTCAACGGAGATGACAAAGCCCAGCCCGCCCTTCGACGCCGGGTAGTAATCGGAGCGGGTATAGGCAGGGACGGCGGTGATCCGCGCACCGCCCACGTTGACGCTCTGCCACGAACGCAACAGCAGCGCACCGTCGCCCAGCACATTGGAGGCGGCGGGGTTGGCGATGATCATCGTCTGCGGGCCGCGCAGCTTGTCAATGTCGCCGGGCGAGCAGTGATCGTACAGGTCGTTGGTGATCAGAATTGCGTCGGGATGGAAGGCGCTACGGGAGACCCGCCAGGGGTTAATGTAGATCAACGGCGGTCCCTGGATGAGAAAGCTACCATGCCCTAGCCATTGTATACGGTCGATCATGGATGCTTCCCACTGTGCGCAATGTGAAGAAAGTAAATCGCGTGCGACCAGCAGATTGAGTCTATCACCCATTTACCTGCCCTTCAACCAACGTTCAGCCTATACACGTTAGAAGCAGATTAGAGATTCCTAACAGGGCAGGGTGGGAGGCCGGCTGCGGCGGATGAGCGCGAAGATCGCCGGTACCCAGTCCGCTACCGCGCGGCAGCCCTCGAAAACCTTGCCAACCTGGAGACGAGATGGTTATGCTAGGAGTGCGCCCGACGGGTGTGTGCAAAGGTTGTCAGCGACTCGCTTGACGCCGGGCGAGGTGAGGTCCGTAGGGGCGTATGGCAATACGCCCCTACGGGCAGGTCTTGCACGCACCCCGCCCAACCTGGGAACGTGGGCGTCTTCATGCGCGATGGCGCTCACACCTGCATAGGAGAGTGGTCAGACAATGCTGCCGACAATGGACTCACGAGCGTTCCGGCAAACCGTGTACGAGCAGATTGGCGAGGAGGGCATCGCCCGGCTGGTGGAGGGGTTCTACCGGTGCGTGGCTGACGACCCGGTGCTGCGCCCGATGTACCCGGAAGGCGACCTCGCGCCTGCCGCCCGCCGGCTGCGCATGTTCCTGGTGCAGTTTTTCGGCGGGCCGGACGCCTATTCCCAGGAGCGCGGGCACCCCCGCTTGCGCCTGCGCCATTCTCCGTTTACGATTGACCAAACGGCGCGCGATGTGTGGGTGCGGCATATGCTGGCTGCCCTGGACGAAGCGGGCATCCCAGACCCGGCCCGCGCCGTGATCGTGGAGTACTTTGAGCGCACTGCCACGCACCTGATCAATGCGTAGCGGCCTGCTGGCGGCGCGCAGGAGGGGGGAGACGGTGGCTGCCAAATCTGGGGCGGAGCAAAGCGCGGTCGAGCGATGGGCGGCACGGCTGGGGCGTCTTTCGCGCGGCTGGCGCGTGACGCTCAGCCTGGCTATCACGCTCGAGCTGGTCATCCTGATCTCTTTCGCCGTAGACCGTCTGCTGGTCCAGCGCGTGGTCGAAGGCGACCTGGCGCGGACCGCCCCGGCCTGGATCGCAGCGGGGGTTGGGCTGGTGCTCTACGCGGTTGGCTGGTGGGCGCTGGTCGGGTTCGACTGGAACCCTGCCCAGCCGTGGCGTCCGGGGCGAGCGGCGGTGCTGTACACGGCAGCAGGCGGGGCCGGGCTGTTGGTGGTGATCGTCCTGGCGCTGTTCGGGCTGGTGTTCGGCTATCTGCTGTGACAGTGTGGGAGAGGAAGAAGCCGATGCGCAGAGCATGGCTGCTGACCGGGGTGCTGGCGGCGGCGCTGCTGGCGGGCTGTGGGGGCGACGAGGCCGGGCAGGCACCCTCCGCCACAGCGACCCTTGTCACGTCTTCTCCGCTGCCGCCCACATGGACGCCGCGCCCGCCCGGATTTGTCCCTTCGGCAACGTCCACGCCCGAAAACACCGCTGTCCGCACGCCAGGTGAGGCGAGCGAGGGTGGGTCGCTGGCCGGGGGCACGCCGTTCCCGCCGACCTGGACGCCGGGATCGCCGCCGAGCGCCACGCCCCGCAAGTCGCCGACGCCGGTCGCGCCGACGCTGCCGCCCGCGCCCACCTGGACAGCGCAGCCGGATTATTGTTTTGCCCTGAAGGTTGTGGGCGGTGACCTGGCGACGCGCGCGGGTGTGGCCGTGACTGTCCGCTGGACGCCCATCGCCGAGTTCAGCGATTACCTGGTCATCGTGCGGCACCCCGGCGGCGGGATCATCTATTCGGGGCCGGCGAGCGGCGGCGCGCACCTGCTGCCCGGCGATCTGTTCAGCGTGGCCGGCGCCTATGGCTGGGAAGTGTGGCCGCTGGACGCTGCGGGCAACCGCGCGTGTTTCGCTGTCGGCGGCGAGATCATCGTCAGCTTCTGACGGAGATGCCGATCAAGGTCGGCAGCCGCTTGTAGGGGAGGGTTTCAAACCTTCCCTATGCGCGTCAAGTTAAGGCTTCCGGGTGCGTGGTATGGGCAGAATGCCCCTCCCCCTGGCCCCTCCCCAGCCAAGCCAGGGAGGGGGAAAACGCCCTAACCAGCGGTCAAAGTCCCCTCTCTCGCTCTGCTGGAGAGGGGGACTGAGGGGGTGAGGCCTGCACAGCCAGGCTTAAGGTGACGCATAGGGGGGTGTATCGCGATACACCCCTACGGGACACAGGCGTGCAGCGCCCCTACGTGCCGGGCATGTTGGCTCAGCCCGGCAGCGGGCCGAGCGTAGGCAGGATGTAACGCTCAAACGCCTCCGCCGTCCAGGGCAGCGCCGGCTTGAAGAAGTGGGTGAACAGCGCCTGGGCGTACTGGCGAATCTCGTACTGCGCGTCTGGGGCCATGCGCAGCCGCAGAAAATGCATCAGGTTGTGCGCGTCTACCTTGACTACCCAGATGTAGTACACGGCGAAACCTGGCAGGAACATGCGCGCCAGTTCGCGGGCGACGCCTGCATCCAGCGCGCGCTGGTAGAGCGCGAACGACCGCTCGTAGTGCTCGCGCAGGGCCTGGGTGAGTGCCTCAGCTTCCGGCCCGCTTAGCTCCCCCTCGCTGGCCTGCTTGTTGTCGGCGGACTGCAAGCGCCAGGCAGCGGGCATATAGAAATCATTCTCCTTGAAGGGGGTATAACGTCCCGATTGGGCATTAACGTGCCACACACGATGGCGCACCCACTGCCACCACACGACCAACGGCGCGCGCACGCGGAAGCGAAACTCGACCTGCTCAAATGGCGACGTGTGCCGGTGTTGGAGCAGGTAGAAGAGCAGCTTCTTGTCGCGCTCGGCCCCCTTGCTTTCGCCCAGGAAGGATACGCGCGCGGCATTGACGATGGCCAGGTCGTCGCCCATCATGTCCTGCAGCTCGATCCAGCCCTGGTCGAGCACGTCTACGCGCTTGCCGATGAGCGTGTCGCGCGGCGAAGGGTGATCGGTCATGGTGCGGCTTCCTTTCTCTGCGCGGGCAGGGGTGGGGTCAGGCGAAGTATTGCAGCGCCAGCCGGACTCGCTCCTCGATGTCGGCGGGGGCGTCGCGCGGGATGGCCTGCAGCGCGGCCTGCGCCTCGACGACGCTGTAGCCGAGCGCGGTGAGCGTGGCGATCACGT
>CAYNHD010000258.1:0-5267 GCA_964396775.1 uncultured Thermoflexus sp.
GGATAGGGGTAAACCAGGCCAAACCGCGCACTCATTTCCGCCGTGCTGCACTAGCTTTCTTCTTGAGACAACTTCTGCGTTCTCCCTCAGGAGGCACCCCCTATGAGCAAGGCCCTTGTCGTCACCGGCCCGCGCACGCTGGGCTACGAAGAGTACCCGGACGACTCCCTCCCCCCCGACGGCGTGCGCATCAAGACCCTCTTCTCCGGCATCAGCGCGGGGACGGAGCTGACGCAGTATCGCGGCACGACGCCCTTCCTGCACAAGCGGTGGGATGCCGACGCCCGCCTGTTCCGCCCCGGCGAGGAGACCTCGCTCACCTACCCGATCCGCACCTGGGGCTACGAGGAAGTGGGCGAGGTCATCGAGGTCGGGGCCGCTGTCGAGGATATTCCCGTCGGCGCGTGCGTCTTCGGCACGTGGGGGCACCGCACCCACCATCTGGCAACCGCCGACTACGCCCGCCCGCGCCTGATGCCCGCCAGCCTTGACCCCATCCTGGGCATCTTCTCGCACATCGGGGCCATCGCCCTCAACGGCGTGCACGATGGGCGGGTGCGCATCGGCGAGACGGTCGCCGTCTTTGGGCTGGGCGTGCTGGGGCAGATCGTCGCCCAGGCCGCCCGCCAGTCCGGGGCGCAGGTGATCGCCGTTGACCTGCACGACGCCCGCCTGGAGACGGCGCGCGCGCACGGCGCGCACGTGACTTTGAACGCCCGCCGCGAGAAGGTCGCCGAAGCGATCAAAGACCTGACGGGCGGGCGCGGCGCGGACGTGTGTTTCGAGGTCAGCGGCTCCACGCTGGCGCTCAACGAGGCCATTCGCGCGGCGGCCTATTCGGCGCGCGTGGTGGCCATGGGCTTCTTCCAGGGCGAGGCGGTGGGGCTGTTTCTGGGCGAGGAGTTCCACCACAACCGCATCAACGTCGTCTGCTCGCAGATCGGCGGCAGCGATCCGGAGCTGAAGTATCGCTGGGACAAGCTGCGCCTGTGGCAGGCGGCGATCCAGCTTCAGGCGGAGGGCATCCTGGACCTGCGCTCGCTGATCAGCCACATCGTGCCCTTCGAGAGGGCCGGTGACCTGTTCGCGCTGCTTGACCAGACGCCCGACCAGATTATGCAGGCCGTGCTCGAGTTCCCCGCCTGATGGGTGACGCATGTGGGGACGAGATCTGTGCTCTTTGGGAGATTAGCCAGGACGTTCTGCTACCCGATGGCGCGGGCGGCTGGTGGCGAGTTCCCGTAGAGGGGTATTGCAATACGCCCCTACGGACCTCACCCCCGCTCGGCCCGCTGACGCGGGCCTCGCCGCCCCCTCTCCAACGTGGAGGGGGCGAGCCGAGCGTAGCGAGGCTGGGGGTGAGGTCAGGGCGCAGCAGAGCAGCGCCCCTATGTCTTGCTCTGCGTGTTTGGATTATCCAGGAGAAAACAAGCGAATCCCATGAACCCCCTACGCACTGGCATTCTGGGCTGCGGCGGCTATGCGCACCGCCACGCGCAGATTCTGGCGGCGCTGCCCGATGAAGCTGAGATGGTCGCTTTCTGCGACCGCAACGAATGGAAGGCCCACGCCTTTGCCGACCAGTACACGGGCGGGCGGGGCGCGGTCTTCACCGGGCACCAGGCGATGTTCGACCGGGCCGCTCTCGACCTGGCCATCATCTGCCTGCCGCCCTACGGCCACACCGATGAGGTGGAGCAGGCCGCCGAGCGCGGCATTCACCTGCTGATCGAGAAGCCGATTGCACTCACCTCCGAGCACGGCTGGCGCATGGTCGAGGCCGCTGAACGCGCCGGGATCAAGACCCAGGTCGGCTTCATGTTCCGCTTCGGCGAGGCCGTCGAGCGCCTGGCCCTCATGCTCGAATCCGGCGAAGCGGGCAGGCCAGGCCTGATCAGCGCGCGCTACTTCTGCAACGCGCTGCACGCCGACTGGTGGCGCGTCCGCGAGAAGTCTGGCGGGCAGCTGGTCGAGCAGGCGATCCACCTCTTCGACCTTTTGCGCTTCCTTTTCGGCGAGCCGGTCAGCGTCTACAGCCGCCAGGAGAATCTCTTTCACTGCGACGTGCCCGGCTACACCGCCGAGGATGTCAGCGCGACGGTCGTCAGCTTCGCCAACGGGGCGCTTGGCGTGGTCTATGCGACCAACGGGGCCATCCCCGGCAAGTGGGTGCACGATTACCGCGTGGTCGCCGGCAAGCTGACGGCGGAGTTCACCAGCGCGAACCAGGCGACGTTCGTCTTCACGGCGGAGCCGGAGCGCGCGCCGCTGGTCGTCGCCTCCGACAGGGACTTCCGCCTGGCGCAGACGCAAGACCTGCTCCGCGCCATCCGCACGGGCGGCCAGACGCGCACGCCGCTGCGCGAAGGGGCCAGGACGCTCGACCTGGTGCTGGCGGCGGTGCGCTCCAACGAGCAACGGGCGGAGGTCAGGCTATGAAGCTATTCGTCTCCCCATCGGGCGCGCTCAGTGTCGAGTCGTCGCGGGGCAGTCTGCATGGGCTGCGCCCTGTGATCAACGGCACGCCGCTGGACGACGCCCGCGCGACGCTGCTGGAAGGGCCTGCGCAGGGCGGGCACGCGGGGGCGATCCGGCTCCAGTTCACGTCGCCCGCGCTGCATGGCGCGGTCTTTGGCGTCGAAGCTCGCCAGAGCGATGCGGCGCGCTGCACGCTGCGCTACTGGGTGGAGGGCTGGCCGGAGGAGCGCCCGCTCGATGCCTTTGGGGTGTGCTTCGAGCAGATCGAGAACGTGCGCGCCTGGCTGCGGACGGGCTATTTCAGTTGGGACGGCAGCGGCTACGTCGCCCTGGACGAGGCCGCTGCCGGTGACGGTGCGCGCACCGGCTACGCCATGACCCAGCTTCTGCCGCGCGACGGCGCGGGCAGTGTGGTGATCGGCTTCGACCGCCACGACCGCTTCCAGCAGACGTTCAGCGTGAGCCAGGCTCAGCCTGCTCCCTCGCTGACCGTCCTCACCCTGTGGGATCGCCGGGCGCGTGGCGCGGAGCACCGCTGCGAGTCCGAGCGCCTGATCCTCTTCGAGCATGGCGAGGTCGAGGAGGCGCTGCGCGAGTGGGCCAGGCTGGTCGCGGCGGCGTCGCCGCTGCCCCCGCGCCCGCCCGCCGCGCCGATCACGGGCTGGTGCTCGTGGTACAACCTGTACGCCGCCATCAGCGAAGAGAACATCCGCGAGCACCTGGCCGGAGTCGCCGAGTCCGTCCGCCGCCACGACCTGCCGATGCGGTTCTTCCAGATTGACGACGGCTTCACGCCGGAAATGGGCGACTGGCTGGAGGTCAAGCCGCAGTTTCCGCGCGGCATGAGGCCCCTGCTGGACGAGATTCGCGCGGCGGGGTTCGTCCCCGGCCTGTGGATCGCGCCGTTCGTGGTCGGCAACCGCAGCCGCCTCTACCGCGCTCATCCCGACTGGGTGGTGACCGACCGGCAGACAGGCGGCCCGCTGGCGCTGATGACCTTCTACGGCGAGTTCCGCTGGCACAAGCGCAGCGAGGAATACTACATCCTCGACACCACGCACCCCGACGCTTTCGCCTACCTGCGCCAGGTGTTCCGCACGTGGCGGCACGAGTGGGGCTGCGAGTACTTCAAGACGGACTTCATGCACTTCCCCACCGAGCACGGCGCTGATCGCGCCGTCTGGCACACGCCGGGCCTGGCGCGCATCGAAATCTGGCGGCGCGCCGCCGAGATGATCCGCAAGGAGATCGGCGACGCGACCTGGCTGGGCTGCGGCTGCCCGCTGTGGGCCTCGGTGGGGCTGGTGGAGGGCGTGCGCATCGGGGGCGATGTCGGCGTGCGCTGGACGGGCGACCAGTCAGCGCAGTCGCTGCTGCGCGACCAGGCGGCGCGCGGCTTCGCCAACCACATCCTGTGGCAGACCGATCCCGACTGCATTCTGCTGCGCGAGCGCTTCCACCACCTGACCGCCGCCGAGCAGCAGTCGCTGGCGCTCTACGCGGGCATGGGCGCGGGCGTGGTGATGACCAGCGACGCCCTGCACGAGCTTTCTGACGAACGCCTACGGCTGTGGAAGCTGTTGCTCAATCCCCGCCGGGCGATCTGCCGCTTCCCCTTGCTGGGCGCGAACGATCCCGTGCTCGTACAGGTGCGGACGCCGGACACAGAGTCCCCGGATACGCAGGCGGCGATCTTCGTCTTCAACACCGGTGATGCGCCGATTGCCTGGCAGTACGCGCTGCCGCAGTTGGGCCTGCCTGCGCCGCGTTACGTGTACGACTGGACGGCGGGGCAGCCCTGGCCCGCTCCGGTGGAGACAATCTCCGGCAACCTGGACCCGCACGACGGCGCGCTGCTGTTCGTGAGTCCCGCGCCCTTCGTCGCCCCGCCGCAGACGCTTCCATGAGAGAGGTTGTTGGTGATTGGTTTTTGGTTGTTGGTAATTGGTTTCCGGTTGCCGGCAAGGGGCACCCAGGTGATAGGACTGCTTTTACCAAGAACCAACAACCAACCACCAAAAACCAACTCCAGACCAAGTGAGTCCAACGGCCTTGTTGCGCGGCAGAGGGGGTGCTACATTCGACTGTAGAGACCGCACGCTGTGAGTGGCGCAGGCCCGGCGGGGCCTGCTGGGGAGCGACTATGAACGTCGGCGTATTGGCGCTGCAAGGGGACTTCCTGGAGCACAAGGACATGCTGCGCAGCCTGGGCGCGCAGCCGGTCGAAGTGCGCCTGCCGGGGCAGTTGGACGGGCTGGACGCGCTGATCATCCCTGGCGGCGAGAGCACAACCATCGGCAAGCTGGCGGTGACCTACGGGCTGCTGGAGCCGCTGCGCGAGTTCGCCTGGCACAAGCCCGTGTGGGGGACGTGCGCGGGCATGATCATGCTGGCTCGCGACATCGGGCGCGACCAGCCGCTGCTCGGCCTGATGAACATCACCGTCAGCCGCAACGCCTTCGGGCGGCAGGTGGACAGCTTCGAGGCGGACCTGACCGTGCCGGCCCTCGGCCCGGAGCCGTTCCGGGCGCTGTTCATCCGCGCGCCGCTGGTGACCGCCGTCGGCGACGGCGTCGAAGTGCTGGCGCAACTGGACGATCGCAGCATCGTCGCCGTGCGCCAGGGTCACTGGCTGGCGACGGCTTTTCACCCGGAGCTGACCGGGGATTCACGTTTCCATCGCTACTTCCTGCGCGAAGTGGCCGCCCTGCCGCTGGCCGAGTGAGCGGGCTTGCTATATGCCCTACGCAACCTCACCCCCGCTCGGAGCTGGCGCGCCTCGTCTCCCC
>CAYNHD010000258.1:5277-5858 GCA_964396775.1 uncultured Thermoflexus sp.
GTCTGTTGGTGGGGGGGTGTTGATACTTTCCCCCCCCCCCGCGCGGCGGTGGGGCGCCGCGCCGCCCCCTCTCCGTAAACGGAGAGGGGGAAAGGCCGAGCGTAGCGAGGCCAGGGGGTGAGGTCAATCAGACGCCATCTTCATGCTTTCCACGCTACTGTCCGCCCCTGAAGGCTTTGCCGGGGAGGCCAGAGGGAGGGGCGTCTCGTGGAAATAGACTTCCGAAGTTTGGCAAACTTCGGGAGTCTGGCAGCGAGACCCCTCTCATTCGTCGCGGCGCGGGCCGCCGGGCAGCCAGCCGAACGGCACTTCGTCGTCGCGCAGCGCGTCCTCAGCCTCCGGCGGGCGCGCAGCGCGCGGGCGGCCATCCGCCAGGCTGCGATGCGGACGACCCAACCGGCGCAGATCGCTTGCGTAGAGACGCTGGTCGCGCGGCACGTCGGGTTGGAGGGCAGCCTGGGCGATGGCCCGCGCGATGACATCTACGGGCAGCGGCGCGCGCCGCCCGATGAGCAGGCGCAGCAGCGGCAGCCCCCCAACCCACGACAGGGCGCTGAAAAGACGCCCGCCGCGCCCCCAGC
>CAYNHD010000259.1:0-5817 GCA_964396775.1 uncultured Thermoflexus sp.
GCTGGGGCGCCGGGGTTCGCCCCCCCCCGGCGCGGCGCGGCCGCGCCTCACGCCCCCCTCTCCCCGCGGTGGCGGGGGGGCACGCCGTGCGCCGGGCGGCTGGGGGTGAGGCCGCCCGGTTACCCGGTGCAGCTCCGCTCACCGCACGAAGTGGGCCACGCACTCGATGTGGTACGTCTGCGGGAACATGTCCACCGGCGTCACCGCCAGCAGCCGGTAGCCGTGCGCGGCCAGCCGCTTGGCGTCGCGGGCCAGCGTGGACGGCTCGCAGCTTACGTAGACAAGCGCGCGCGGCCCCAACGCGGCCAGCGCATCGAGCGCCGCCCCATCCACCCCGGCGCGCGGCGGGTCGAGCACGGCGGCGTCGTAAGGACCCTCTAGCTCCGGCAGCACAGCCTCGACGCTCCCCTCGATCAGGTCTACGTTGTCCAGGTCGGCCAGGTTGACGTCGGCATCGGTCACCGCCGGGGGATAACTCTCCACCGACGTGACCAGCGCGGCGCGCTCGGCCAGGAAAGCGGTGAACAGCCCCACCCCCGCGTAGAGATCGAGCACGGTCTCCTCGCCGCGCAGGTCGAGCGCCTCCAGCACCAGCCCGACGAGCGTCTTCGCCTGGGGCAGGTTCACCTGGAAGAAGCCGCCCGCCGTCACGCGGAAGGGCCGTCCGCGCACCGTGTAGCTGACGGCGCTGGCCCCGATCAGGTTGACCGGCTCGTTGTCGCTCAGCAGCAGGTTGACCGAGACGGGCATGGTCACTTCCAGGGCGGGCGCTTCGTCGTCCGCCGTGCTCAGCACGAGCATCAGGTCGCCCGCCGAGCCGGCCTGCACGCGCACGCGGGTCAGCCCCTGCACGTCCTCGAAGTTCAGCTCGGCCAGCAGATCGCGCAGCTCCGGGCGCAGGATATGGCACTCGTCAATGGGGATCAGCGTGGCGTTGTCCGTGCCGACGAAGCACAGGTTGCCCGCCCCGTCCACCTGAAAGGTGGCATGATAGCGGTAGCCCCAGGCGTCCGGACTGGCGACGGTCGGGCGAACGGGCGGATTGCTGAAGCCGCCGATGCGCCGGAGTTGATCGATCACCACGTCGCGCTTGTAGGCGGGCTGGACGGCGTAGTCAATGTGCTGAAAGTGGCAGCCGCCGCATTGCCCGGGGCCGAAGTGCGGGCAACGCGGCGTCACCCGCTGCGGCGACGGGGCCAGGACGCGCACGTTCTCGGCGAAGGCGTAGCGCCCCCGGTCGTCGGTGAGCCGGGCCAGGAAGCGCTCACCGGGGATGGTATACGGCGTGAAGATGACGTGCTTGCCCTGCCGGGCGAGCGTCTGCCCGCCGTGCACCATCTCTGTGGGCGTGAGTTCGAGCGTGTCGCCAGCCATGCGCGCTCCTTTGCGCTGATCGTGGGGTCAGTGGCGAAGTATAGCGCAGATGGGGAGCCGGGCGAAGAGCTTTCAGGCGCAGGTTCTTAACGGTTCGCGCGAGAACACATAGGGCTGCTCTTCGCTCAAATAATTAGAGGCCGTAGAGGTTCTTTACCCCCATCCCCGGCCCTTCCCCTGCAAGCGAGGGAAGGGAGAAAGGACCGCTCTTGAAGTCCTTCCCCGCAGGCGGGGAGGGGACTTAACCGCACAGCGACTCCCCCTCTCCATGTATGGACAGGGAGCCGGGGGTGAGGTTTCCGCATGGTCGCTTACTCTCAGCCCGCCGCCAGAAAGCCCCTAAGCGGTCGTATAAAGAAGTAAACCCGCTTGCTGCGCGGCGTGGCGCATCAAGTCATCCCGTTGTCTGTATGCGAACCAAGAGGAGGGATGCGCGATGATGACCAGCTTGCGAAACCCCACTGTCCCCGCAGGATACATCCGGGTTTGTGTCCTCGAACAGATTCCCCTGCGCGGGCGCAAGACTGTGTACGTGGGCGACACCAGGGTGTTGATCGTGTCCTGCGGCGACGACCTGCACGCCATCGAGGATCGCAGCCCGCAGACGGGCCGCTCGATTGCGCACGGCGAGGTGCTCGACTGCGTGTTCACCACGCCGACCGTCGGCGCTCGTCCGCGCCCTGACCCACCTGGCGCACACCTTGGCCCTCACCTGTGGCCAATCCAAACGAGGAGACCACCCCTTGACCTTTCAATATTGGCTGGAAACTGAGGATACTTGAAGCTCGTGAAGGTCTTAAGTTGGTGCACATGGGGCGTACTGCAATTCGCCCCTACGGAAGCATTTCGCCAACAGTATCGCCTACGGAGAGGGGGAAAGGCTGAGCGCAGCGAGGCCAGGGGGTGAGGTAGGCCGGGGTGCATCAGAGCGACGCTCCTATACCGCCTGACAGAGTACGCACGTAGCCTCAAAAGGGGCGTCACCGGACGCCCCTGGGCTGACGATGCTCGTTCGCGCCGGGCTTACGCGGACTCCTCCAGATGGGACGTGCAGTTGGGGCAGCGCACAGCAGGGATGGGAATCTGGGTGTGGCAGAACGGGCACTCTTTGGTCGTGGGAGCAGCGGGCGGAGCCGGCTTTTCTTTGAGCAGGCGGTTCATCTGCTTGACCAGGAGGAACACCGCCAGGGCGACAATGATGAAGTTGATCACGGCGTTGATGAACAGGCCGTAGTTGATCGTGGCCGCGCCGGCGTCTTTGGCCGCTGCCAGCGAGCTATAGTCGCCGCCCGACAGGTTGATGAACAGGTCGGAGAAGTCAATGTCATTGAGGATATACCCGATTGGCGGCATGATGATGTCATTAACCAGCGAGTTGACGATGTTGCCAAAGGCAACACCGATGATGATACCAACCGCCAGGTCAATCACATTGCCGCGCATGGCGAATTGCTTGAACTCTTCGAAGAATGCTTTCATGATGCTCCTCCCCCTTTGTTGTACGGGCCATAGCCCTCATGCAGACAGGTGTTATGATAGCTATTATAGCACCGATTTCCATCCCAATACCTGCCGGGATTGCGCACATGTTGTCAGCGACTCGCTTGACGCAAGGACATGAACTCACCCCCTGGCCTTGCTGCGCCCGGCGAATACAACAGCGGACTTCTGAAGTACCCGAAAACTTCGGAGGTCCGCCTCCCTGCCAAACTCACCCTAGCAGCCCGCTGCAAAACCCGCCTGAGAGCGCGTTTGGTGAGCCGTCTTTGTTCCCCTCATCCCCCACCTCCTTCTCCCTCCAGGGGGAGAAGGGCACAAGGTCGCCCCATTGAGGGAGAGGGGTGCAGGGGTGAGGGAGTTCCATACACGCTCTGAATCCGTCCTGGCTTCCAACAGCAAGGCATAAGAGGCCGTTTGAGACGTATCTTTACCCCCATCCCCGACCCTTCCCCCGCAAGCGAGGGAAGGGAGAAAGGGCTGCTCTTGAAGTCCCTCCCCGCAGGCGGGGAGGGATTTTGGGGTGGGGTTGCAGACCTTTTCAAACGACCTCTGGAGCCAGCAGAGGCTCGTTACATCAACCGAGATTGATGCACTGTCGCACTCTGCTATTTGCAAATTACGCCGTTCTGTAGGAAGATAAGTGGTGTGACTGAAGAGAGCGCGCGTTAGGTCAACTCTTACGTCAGGTTAACCCGTCATCTCTCTCCTATGGGGTGGAGAGAGGTTATATGCGGGGCGGTATGCCTGGCCAGTTCCGGGGGATCGCGCCGCCTATTCTGCCCCCGGCTTGGCACAGGCGCGCCGCCGGGCGAAGCGTCTCCAGGGCTTGTGCCTTAGAGGCCGTTTGAGAGGTATCTTTACCCCCATCTCCGGCCCTTCCCTCGCAAGCGAGGGAAGGGAGAAAGGCCTGCTCTTGGTCCCTCCCCGCCTGCGGAGAGGGATTTAGGGTGGGGTTGCAGGCCTTTTCAAATGGCCCCTCAGAGACCATATGGAAAGACCTGCGCTACGATTTACCTCAGCCCTAGATCCTCTCTCCACGCGCGGGGAGGGGACTTAGCCCAACGCTTACTCCCCCTCTTCCGTAAACGGAGAGGGGGTCGGGGGGTGAGGTTTCCGCATGGCCTCTCAGTCGCTGAACGTTAGTGGTTCTCAGGTGCTTTAGTGGGTAGTGGGGGCACCGGTGAGTAATGCTACGAAAAAAGCGTTTTAGACAACTCCTCGGCAAGATTCGACGCGCAGCACCTCTGGCTTTTCTCGATACCATCATTCTTCTGCTGGCGTACTTCTCCGTGTATTCAGTGCGCACGATGAGCGCCCTGGCGGAGCTTGGCCAGCAAGGAGCCAGGTTTATGGTCCTGGCCGTCGCGCTGATGGTGCTGTCCCTGTTCGTGGCGGGCGGTTATAACCGCCTGTGGTCGCGCACCAGCGGCCACGACGTGACGGTGATTGTCAACGGGGTGGCCCTGGCATCAGCGGTGCTTATCCCCATTGATTTCTTCTGGCGGCCCCGCCCTGTGCCGCTGAGCGTGGTCATCGTTGGCAACAGCATGGCGCTGATGGGCTTTGTCGCCGTCCGCTACCGGTCGCGGCTGATCAGCGGCCTGTCGTGGCGCTGGCAGGCCGTCTGGCACCAGCAGTTCCCGCAGCAGGGCACGCGGGTGCTCATCGTCGGCGCTGGCGACGCCGGGCAGGCGACCGCCTGGCGCTTGAAGCACCGCGCGCCCGACCACGAACACCGCTACGAGGTGGTCGGCTATGTGGATGACGACCCCGCTAAGCTCCATATGTACATCGAGGGCTGCCAGGTGCTCGGCACCTGCGCGGACATCCCCGATCTGGTCAAGAAGCACGCCGTCGAGTTGATCGTCATCGCCATCCACAAGATCAGCGGGGCCAGCTTCCGCGCCGTGCTCGCCCAGTGCGAGAAGACCGACGCGCGCATCAAGCTGGTGCCCGACCTCTTCGCCCAGATGGACGCCAAGGAGGGCGTGCCAGTGCTGCGCGACATTCGCGCCGAGGACTTGCTGGGCCGCCAGTCAGTGAGCTGGCACGAGGGCGTGGACGCCAGCCCCGTCTCCGGCAAAGTGATCCTGGTCACGGGGGCGGCTGGCTCGATTGGCGCGGAGCTATGCCGCCAACTCTTGCGCTATCAGCCGGTCAAGCTGATCATGCTCGACAACAACGAGAGCGGGCTGCACGACCTGGTGACCGAGCTACTCAACGACCGGACGCGGGCCGTGCTCGTCCCGTACCTGGCGGATGTCACCCAGCGCCCCGCCCTGAACCGGCTCTTTGCCCAGTTTCGCCCGCAGGTGATCTTCCATTCGGCGGCCTATAAGCACGTGCCCATGCTCCAGTACTACCCCGTCGAGGCCGTGCGCGTGAACGTCGGCGGCTCGCAGCAGGTCACCGGCCTGGCCCGCGATTACGGGGCAGAGCGTTTCGTGCTCATCTCGACCGATAAGGCCGTTCACCCGACCAACGTCATGGGGGCGAGCAAGCGCCTGTGCGAACTGCTCATGCACGCCCTGGCCCAACAGCCCGGCAACCGCACGCTGTTCACCTCGGTGCGCTTCGGCAATGTGCTGGGCAGCCGGGGCAGCGTCGTCCCGACCTTCAGCCGGCAGATAGACCAGGGCGGGCCGGTCACTGTGACCGACCCTGAGATGATGCGCTACTTCATGACCATTCCCGAAGCGGTCAATCTGGTGATTCACGCGGCCTGCATGACCAAAGGCGATGACCTGTTCATGCTGCAAATGGGCGAAGAAGTGCGCATCATTGAGCTAGCCGAGCGCCTGATTCGCCTGCGCGGGCTGCGCCCCTACACCGACATCCCGATCGTGATCACCGGCGTGCGCCCCGGCGAAAAGCTGCGCGAGGAACTACGCGCCGAGTATGAGACAATGCTGCCCACCGTCCACCCCTCCATCGTCAAGCTGG
>CAYNHD010000260.1:0-5811 GCA_964396775.1 uncultured Thermoflexus sp.
TTCCGAAGTTTCCGAAAACTTCGGAAGTCTGTTGTTGCCCCCACGGGACGCAGCAAGGCCGGGGGGTGAGGCCAGGAGCGCAGCAGAGCAAGACCCCGGCCCAATAGGTCGTTCGTGAACCCCTGTGACGCCGGCAAGTCGCACAAAACGCGAAAGTGATTCATAATCAACGGCCAGCCGTGCCAGCACGGGCCTTCGACCGTCAGCGAGCGGCGCTCCGGCGTGTGGCTCGCCCAGTGAAGCGGAACAGCGTACCATGCAGACTTGCCCCCACTGCGGTTGGGAGAACTTTGAAGGGATCATCTATTGCGACCGGTGCGGGGTAGCCCTCGTCCGGCTGCCGCTGGCCACGCGCATGTTAGCCGGGTCGCCGGAGATGCAGGTGCGCGCCGACACGCTGGGGCCAGATGGCGTCGTCATCTTGCAGGTGGGCGAGACCGATCCGCCCTTCATGATTCAGATTCGGGGTGAGATCGTCCTGGGCCGCATCAGCCAGGCGTCGGAGCAGGCCACGTACCTCAACCTGACGCCTTTCGGCGCGGACGAAGCCGGGGTATCGCGCCGTCATGCCCGCCTGTTGCGCGACGGGCGCGCCGTCTACCTGATGGACCTCGACAGCACCAACGGCACGCACGTCAACGGCGAGCCGCTCGCGGCGGGCGTGGAGAAGCGGCTGCGCGACGGCGACGAACTTCTGCTGGGACGCCTGAAGGTCTTCGTCTATTTCAAGCAGTAGGGGCGCATGAACCCGGTGCGACTGGCGAGGATGGGGCTGGCGGCGCTTCTTGCGCTGACCCTCGCTGCGTGCGGCGGCAGCGTGCGCAACAACGACCCGGTCTTCGTGGTCGCCTCGCCCGTGCCGCCGGACGCCGGTTTCGTCACTTACCGGCACGTTTCCGGCGCGTTCTCGCTGCGCATTCCGCCAGGCTGGATCGCTGGCGAATTGCCCGACCCGGAGGGCGTGCGCGTGCAGTTCACCACCCTGGAGGGCACGGCGGCGGTCACACGGCTGAGCGTGTACGTGGTCAACACCGGCGCGCCGATGACGCCCGAAGCCTTCGCCCAGGCCGCCAACGCCTACCAGCCCCCCGCCGACCTGGTTGCCTATGGCTGGCAGGAGCTTGAGCGCAGCGATCAGCGCGACGGCAGCCGCCGCCTGGTCGGGGTGCGCACCTACCCGATGCTCGGACCGCGTGCGCTCAACATCTTCTTGCAGGGCACCGGCTCGTTCTTCTCCGCGCTCGAAGTGGACGTGACGGAAGCTGACCCGGCGGCGCTCGACACGCTGGCAGCAGTCGTCAACACCTTCCGCGTGAACCCCGACGCCGAACTTATGGCCGGGGCGGTGCAGCAGGCGGCGTCCGGCGTGACCTCGTTCACCGGCGTGATCGGCTTCAACGGCTACCTGGCCTGGACAGATGCCGAGGGCGTTTTCCACCTGACAGGCGAGGCGGTCAACACGACGCCGGACGCGCTGGAAGCGGTGCGGCTGTCCGGCGTGCTCTACGACGCGCAAGACCGCCGCCTGGCCGAGCAGTCAGACATTCTGGCCCTGGACGTGCTGGGACCGGGCCAGGGCGCGCCCTTTGATCTGCGCTTTGAAGGGGGACGCCCGCCCAGCGCCGTGCGCTACGAGTTGAACGTCGCCGGGCGCGCGGCGGAATACGCGCTGAGCACGTTCTACGGGCCGGAGAACTTCGCCATCGCCAACGACCGCGCCGACTATAACGCCCAGGGCCGCCTGGTGGTGCGCGGCGAACTGGCCAACATCGGGCCGCACAGCGCCGAGGGAGTCAAGGTGATCGTCGCCATCTGGGACGATCAGGGGCACGTCGTCGCCGCCGAGACCGTCTTCGTCGCCAGACCGCAGCTTGTCCCGCAGGAAGCGGTGGCCTTCGAAGTGCCTTTCTACGCGCTGGGCGGGCCGGCGGTCACCTATACGCTGACGGTGGTGGGCACCGTGGCGGGCAACGTGTCATGAGGGCGCGGCTGGCGTCCGGCTCCCCCTACCCTGGACAGACTGATGACTGAGCACAAACCCTTGTGGAAAACCACCGGCCCGCTGGAAGCCGCCGGGCTGATCGCCTTCGGGATCGCGCTGGCGCTGATCGTGGCCGGCGGGCTGGACCCTGTCGCGCTGATCATCCTGCTGGTGTTGGCCTATTTCGCCTACATGGCGCGCGGTGTGCTGCGCCAGGCGCGGCGCTTCCGCCCGGTCGAGCCGCCGCGCACCTGGGCGATCACCGCCCTGGCCAACCTGCTGCTCATGGCGTTGGGCATTGGCGCGTTCGGCTGGTACCTGGCCGGGGGCGGGGCGCTGGCCTGGGTGCCATTCCTGCTGTTCATCGCCGGGATGATGGCCTTGCGCTGGTGGCGGCGCGGCGTTGTCAGGCAGTTGTACGCCTGGCGCGGGCCGGCGCTCGCTCTGTTGCAGCGCGGCGAGTACCGCCAGGTGGTGCGCAATCTGGAAGATGAGGCGACCGCCGGGCGCGGCCATCCCGACAAGCTGGCGGTCGTCGCCCTGGCCCTGATCGAGTTGAACAAATGGGAGCGCGCCGACCGGTTGCTGGCTCAGGCGCGGCAGCTTGCGCCGGAGTACGCCTCGGTCAACGGGGCGCTTGGCTCGCTGCGCCGCCATCAGGCGCGCTACGCCGAGGCCGTGACCGCGCTGCAAGCGGCGCTCGCCTTCGAGGAAGACCCCAACTCGCGCTACTACCTGGGGCTGTGCCAGTTCCTGGGGGGCGACATGGAAGGGGCGCAGGCCACACTGGGCCGCGTCATTGACGATGCAGGGCTGTTCCGCCAGGGGCAGGTTGTTGGCGCGTATATCCTGGGCCAGGCTGCGGAGAGTGATGGCGACGCAGACGCCGCGCGCGTGTGGTACGCGCGCATGGCCGAGGCCGCGCCGAAGGTCATCCCCGCGCTGGAGGAAGAAGCGCGCCGCCACAAACAGACGCCCTATGGTGAGACGCTCAAGGAGCACGTGCGAGCCATGCAGCGTATCATCGCCCGCCGCCCGCTCGAAACCGCCCGTGACGGCAGCGCCCTCGTCTAAATTGTTGTGAAATCGTTGAGATGAGCGCCGGTGCTCGCGCCACTTGTTCATACTACGTGAATATTTTGTGAAATTGGCGTAAAACCGCCTCCGGGGGGATTGTAACGCCAGGGGATGCATGATACTATCAGGGCACTATCGGGTAGATCAACCCCATCTCATTCAATCTAAGGGAGGTCTCATATGCTCTACCAACCGCGTGAAGAGGGTCAAGGTCTCGTCGAGTACGCGCTCATCCTGGTCCTTGTGGCCGTTGTCGTGATCATCATTCTGGCCTTGCTTGGCCCGGCCATCGGCAACGTCTTCTCGAACATCGTCAACAACATCTAATCGTCCGCTCTTCATGACCCACGAAGCCCCGCGTCCTGCGGGGCTTCGCCGTTTGTGGACATGACCGCAGCACCCGGCAAGCGTAGGAGACGGGCGCGGCGTTTTGCGCTAGACTCTATCCCGCGACGCGCTGGTAAGGAGAAGCACCATGCATGTTGTGGCGAGATTTGCGCCGCTGGTCTTGCTGCTGGCGTTGACGGCGTGCAGCACGCTCACCGGCAGCGCCGAGATAGAGCAGCTGGAGACGCGCAACGCCCAGCTTCAGAGCACCATCGAGGTGCTGGGCACGCCGCTGGCGACCATCACCGCCCTGCAAGACGCGGCGACTCAAGCCGTGCTGCTTGAGGCGCAGCTTGCCGTTGCCCAGAACGAGGCACTCGCGGCCAGGGCAACGCTCACTGTGCTGGAACTGACCGGCGGCGGTGGCGCTATGGCCCCCACGCAACAAGCCCTGGCAGCGCCGCCCGGCGACCAGCCGCCCATGCTGGCGACGGGCGTCCCCACGCCCATCGGGACAGGCACACGCTTCACAGAGACGGTGACTGCCACCGGACGCGACGCGCAGGACTGCCCGACGGGCGTGACTTCTGCCTTCGCCCCCGACACGAGCGCGATCTACGTGATCACGCGGGTCAATGTCCTGCCCGCCGGTTCGACGCTCAGCGCCCGCTGGACGGTCAACGGTCAGTTGTTCTACGACGATACTCAGTGTTGGGTCACCGACAGGGAATGGGTGGACATCTGCGCGTACTGCTCTATCGTCCCCGAAGGCGCGACGTTCGAGAGCGGCGAGTGGATGGTGGAATTGCTGCTCGACGGGCAGTTGATGTCGCAGGCGCAGTTCCGCGTGGGGGACGCTGCCGCCGGCGCGCTCGAAGGTGGTAGCGCCGTGACTCCCAGCACCGACACACAGTGACTCTCCGCCGCCTTCCCTCTTGAGAGCCTCTTGATAGTATCGGGCGCGCCCAATGGGATTTGACATCCAGGACAGGTGGATGGCGCAAGTGTCTTGTAGGGGCGGCTTTGCAACGCCGCCCCCATGCGGCTACCGATCAGCAACGTCAGCGCCGGCCAGCGCGCTCAAACCGGCGTGGAAACGCCCCACAGCTTCCTCGGTGATCTCTGGCGGCAGCGCGTAGGAGAAGCGTGTCCAGCCGTCCCCTTCGTCGGAGAAGGCCGCGCCGGGCACGACGGCCACGCCCTGCTCGGCGGCCAGGTACTCGCCCAGGGCGAAGCTGTCCGTCATCCCCGCCGTCTCCATCCAGCGGCGCACGTCAATGAAAGCGTAGTACCCCCCGTCGCCCATGATGAAGCGGTAGCCGTGCTCCATCAGGAAGCGGCGCATGACAGCACGGCTGGCGTTGGTGGGCGTGATGATCGGGTCGGCGGCCTGGCGGAAGCCCATCTCGAAGGCGGCCAGGGCCACCGCCTGCCCGTGATAGGGGGGGATCACCCCGTGCGAGGCGATGCTGCTGATGTATTGGATCACGCGCTTGCCGGCCAGCAGATGGGCGTTGCGCACGTTCGACCCGCCCATTGATTTGGTCAACCCGTCGAGGATCATGATCCGCTCGCGGTCGGCAGGGTCGAAGGCGCGCAACAGGGCGTTGGCGCTCATCGGCGCGCCCTCGGTGATGTAGTGGTAAATCCAGTCGTAGAGCACGAAGGGAATGCCCGCCGCCAGCGCCGCCTGTCCCAGCGCGATCTGCCGGTCGAGCGGCAGGGTGTGGCCGGTGGGGTTGTCCGGCGAGGTAATGATGATCCCGGCGATACGCCGCCCGCCGTGCCGCTGGCAGAACTCGACCGAGGCGCGGATGGAGTCCTCGCTGTACTGCCAGGCGCTTGCCTCGTCGCCGGGGGCGAGCAGCACGTTAGCGCCCAGGGCATACGGCCCCCAGTTGTAACTGATCCAGGGTACGCGTGAGACGAGCACCACATCACCGATGCGACCTGTGCCCAGGCCGATCATGGCGCTGTAGGCTTTGAGCAGCGCGTCACGCCCGCCGACCGCCGCCAGGACGTTCGCTGGCCCCCAGCCCAGCGCCGGGTCGAGCGCCCAGTACTGCTCGACGACCGCCCGGCGAAACTCGTCCGTGCCGTAGGGGAAATCATAGCCGGTGCCGTGCGCTTTGGTCAGCGCGTGGGCGCGGTCGAGAATCTCGCCGGGCACGCCGGGCAGCGACGCCCCGCCGTCCCCCTGCGAGGCGTCGAAGGTCACTGCACCAGGCCCTACTCGCTCGCAATATTTCTTGAGCGAGAGCTTGATCAGGAACATACGCGAGGGCGGAATCTCGGCCTGCTGGCTGGGGTAGGGGTTCACCGGCACGAGGTGCTCGTCTGGCACGGCGAAGCGCGGCGTATCGTGGGCAGTCATGGGCGAGTTCTCCTGTGGTATGCGTGCCGCACGCCAGAGATTGGCGAGTCGC
>CAYNHD010000261.1:0-5805 GCA_964396775.1 uncultured Thermoflexus sp.
ACAGTGTTTCATGTCCCCATTTTACCCATATCCCTAAACTTATCCACTCCCCGCAACGGTTGACGCTTGACCCCTCTAGACCCATGCGCTATACTTGCCGTTCGCGCGCTGCGCCTGGTGTGGCGCGTCATCACGCGAACGCAGTCGCTTGAATCCGCGCCCTGAGCGCGTTTTTTTGAAAGAGGACACCAATGCCCAAGCGTACCTACCAGCCCAAGATTCGCCGCCGCGTGCGCGTGCATGGCTTCCGCCAGCGGATGCGCACGAAGGACGGTCGCCGTGTCTTGAAGGCGCGCCGCGCCAAAGGGCGTGCGGTCTTGACGCCGAAGATGAACAATCACGTCAAAAAGGTCAACTGGAAGAGCTAGGCCCCCTGCGCATGGAGCGCCACCTGCGCCTTCGCCGGAAAGAAGACTTCGCTCGTCTGCGCCACCAGGGTCGCGTTTGGCAGCACCCGTTGTTGATCCTGAGCGTCACGTCGAACGGATTGGCCCACAACCGCTACGGCTTTGTCACCAGCAAGCGGCTGGGCACAGCAGTAGTGCGCAATCGCATCCGGCGCTTGCTGCGCGAAGCGGTGCGCGAAGTGCACGCTCACCTGCGCCAGGGCTACGACATCGCCTTTGTCGCCCGCCCGCGCATCGCCGGGCAGCCGTTCCAGGTGGTGCGTCAGGCGGTGAGCACCAGCTTGCAGCGCGCGGGGCTGTACAGTCCGCCGGCAGAAGGGGCGTCTTCATGAAGCAGATCGGCCTGGCGCTCATTCGCCTGTACCAGCTCACTTTCTCGCGCATTCTGCCGCCAAGCTGCCGCTACGAGCCGAGTTGTTCCCACTACACCTACCAGGCTATCCAGCGTTACGGCCTGCTGAAGGGCGGTTGGATGGGCCTGCGGCGCATCGGGCGCTGCCACCCCCTCAGTCCGGGGGGCTACGACCCGGTGCCCTGAGTCTCACCTGACGTTGACCGAGGATTTTGAGGAGTCCCATTGAATACGTCGCGCCTCTTCCCTTCCCGCTCGCGCCTGTTGCTGGGCGTGCTGCTGCTGGGTGTGCTGCTGCTGGCTGCCTGCGGCGGCCCGACACAGGAGAGTTGGGTCGGCGTCTCCACCGACGCGCAGCAAAGCACCCTCTACGTCTCGCAAGGTAAGCGCGTCGTCGCCATCAACCCGGCCAGCGGCGCTGTCTTGTGGGAATACCAAGATGACGGTGCCACCTTCTACGCCGTGCCTACAGTGGCGGATAGCACGGTCTACGTGGGCGATTACAGCGGGCGTATGCACGCCATTGACGCCAACGGTCAGCAGGTGTGGCGCTACCAGCCGGACAAGGAGGCCATCCTCGGCCCCATCCAGGTCACGCCCAAAGATCGCGTGATCGGGGGCGCTGCGGTAGACTCCGACAAGGTCTTCTTCGGGCTGGGCAGCCGCAACGTGGTGGCTGTCTCGCGCACGACCGGCCAGGAGGTGTGGACGTTCATCACTGATCACGGGGTGTGGGCGCGCC
Source organism: uncultured Thermoflexus sp. (assembly GCA_964396775.1). GTDB lineage: Bacteria > Chloroflexota > Anaerolineae > Aggregatilineales > Aggregatilineaceae > UBA2029. The sequence continues at coordinate 1,502 of CAYNHD010000261.1, forward strand.
CGCTGTACGTGCCGGTAGACCCGGCCAATGGCGTAAACCGGGCGGTGGTCTATGTGGCCTCGCTCGACCACAACCTGTATGCGCTCGACGCCGAGACCGGCGAAGAGCTGTGGCACAAAAACCTGGGCGGCGCTGCCCCTGGCAACCTGGTCTATGACCCGGCGCGCCAGCGTGTGTATGTAGGGACGTTCGTCTCCGAATTGCTCGCGGTTGACCTGAAATCCCACGACATTGTTGCCCGTTTTAAGACCGACGGCTGGCTGTGGGGCAGCCCCGCCTTCGACGGCGACGTGCTTTACTTCGGCGATCTGAGCGGGGCGCTCTATGCCGTGCGCGTCACCGAGGGCGGGTTCGAGCAGGTGTGGAAGAGGCCAGTCGCCGAAGACGGCATCCGCGCCACCCCCATCCTGAACAACGGCCTGCTCATCGTCGCGTCGGAAGACCACAACGTGTACGCGGTGAGCAAGGAAGACGGCGCGAGCCGTTGGTACCGGGACGTCAAAGGGCAGGTGCTGGCCGATCTGGTCTTTGTGCCCGGTGAGGCCGGAGGCGAAGACAAGGCTGGCCTGGTCATCGTCAGCACCACCGAAGGCGAGCGGCTCGTGGTGGCGCTGGCCGCCGATACCGGCGAAGAACGCTGGGTCTACTCCGACTAGCCCGCCACATCTGCGAGAAAAAGGCACTGGCCCATGCTCGACATCATCATCAACCCCTTCATCACCATCCTGCTGTTCCTCTACCAGATTCTGGGCGGGAACGTGGTGCTGGCCATCGTCGTCTTCACCATCCTGGTGCGCGTGGCCACGTACCCGCTGACGATCAAGCAGCAACGTTCTACCAAAGCCATGCAGGAGCTTCAGCCGGAACTGAAGAAGCTGCAGGAGAAGTACAAGAACGACCGCGAACGGCTGGCCCAGGAACAGTGGGCGCTGTATCGCAAGTTTGGCGTGAACCCGTTCGCCGGCTGCCTGCCGCTGCTGATCCAGCTACCGATCATGCTCGGCCTCTACCGGGCCATTGTGGCGACGCTGGCCGCGACACCCACGCAGTTGCTTGACCTGTCGGGGCGGCTGTGGATTCCCGACCTGTCGTCGCAGGTGCCGCTGGCGAACAGGTTCCTGTGGCTGAACCTGGCTGTGCCCGACCCGCTCTACATCCTGCCGGTGTTGGTAGTGATCACCACCTGGCTGCAACAAAAGCTGCTCATGCCCGCCACGCCACCGTCCAGCGGCGGGGGCAACCGCCAGGGCGACCAGGCCGCGCAGATCAGCCGCCAGATGATGCTGATCATGCCGTTGATGTTCGGCTTCTTCTCGCTCTCGTTCGCCTCTGGCCTGTCCATCTACTTCATCGCCTCCAACCTCATTGGCATCGCCCAGTATGCCTTGATGGGCCGCGTCAACGTCAAGCAGGCGCTGGGCATGAAGCCAGAAGAAGCGGCAGAGGCCGAGACAGTGGCAGAGGTGGAAGAGCCAGCCGCGCCTGTCGCGCCGACGGCGGCTGCCGCTGCCCCGCGCAAAGCCAAGCGCACTCCCGCCCGCCAGGAGGCTCCCAAGCGCAAACGCGGCAGCGAGCCGAAGCCAATCCCGCGCCGCACCACTGGCTCCGGCGGCATTTACGACAGCCGTGCTACCCGTGCCAAGAACAAGGCCAAAGGATGAAGACACCCATGAGCGATACGCGGTCTGTGGAGACCAGCGCGCCCGACATCGAGTCCGCTATCGAGCAGGGCTTGCGCGAGCTTGGTGTCGCGCGCGAAAGCGTCATTGTCGAGATTCTGGAGGAGCCGAGCCGGGGGCTGCTGGGTATCGGCGCGCGGCAGGCGCGCATCCGCCTGACGACCGCTGCCCCGGCGCGCCCCGCCGCGCCAACTCCACCTGGCGCGCTGCCCACCGCCGTCGCCGGCGAAGGCGCGCTGGCGGAAGAAGAGGGTGAGGCGGAGGAAGAAACGGCTGCCCCGGCGACCGAAGACGTAGACGCCTTTGGCGACGACACGTTGCTGGCCGACGCGCAGCCGGTCAGTGCCGACGAACTAGATCAGGACGCGCACGTTGGCGTGGCGACGCTGGAAGAACTGCTCGCCAAGATGGAGATCAAGGCGCGCGTGGCGGTCTATCGCGCCCGGCCTTCTGGGGATGAGGAGACGCCCTGGGTGCTGCAAATCCAGGGGGCCGACCTGGGCGTGCTCATTGGGCGGCGGGGCGAGACGCTCGCCGCGCTGCAATACATCACCCGCCTGATCGCCAGCCGCGACCTGCAACGGCGCGCCAACATCGTCATTGACGTGGAGGGCTACAAGGCCCGCCGCGAGAAGCAGCTTCGCCGCCTGGCCAAGCGCATGGCCGACCAGGCGCTGCAAATTGGGCGCACTGTCACCCTGGAGCCGATGCCCCCCTACGAGCGGCGCATCATTCACCTGGCGCTGCGCGACCATCCCCACGTGACGACGCAGAGCGTGGGCGAAGGCGAGCACCGCAAGGTGACCATCATCCCCAACCGGCGCTAGGGGCTGTTATGAACTATTGCGCAGTATCTTCCCCTCACCCCTAAATCCCCTCTCCCTCGCGAGCGGGGCGAGGGGACTTGCTTTCTCTCGCACAGGTGCTCCCCTTCTCCCGCAGCGCGGGAGAAGGGGCACACAGAGACCTGAAAGCCGGAGGATCATGCCTGACGCTGCCTATTCCGTTCCAGACTACCTGCTCATCGGCCACGTCGCCCACGACATCACGCCCGAAGGCCCCCGCCTGGGAGGGACTGTCTCCTACGGAGCGCACACCGCCGCCGCCTTTGGGCTGCGCGTTGCCATCCTGACCAGCACCCGCCCCGACGAGCCACTGCTGCGCGACCTGCCGCCCGGTGTGGAGGTGGTCAGCGTCCCGGCGGAGCATACCACGACCTTCGAGAACCGCTACGGCCCCGACGGGCGCACGCAGTATTTGCACCATCGCGCGCTGACCCTCACGCCGGAGATGCTGCCCCCGGCCTGGCGACAGGCGCGGCTGGTGCACCTGGCCCCGATTGCCTACGAGGTAGACCCGGCCTTCGCCACCGCCTTTGACGACCGCCCGATCTGCGTGACGCCGCAGGGCTTCATGCGCCAGCGCGAGCCGGATGGCCTGGTGACGGCCACGCCTTGGACTTCGGCCCGGCAGGTGTTGTCGCGCGCTGCGCTGACCGTGCTCAGCGAGGAGGACATCCGTCACGCGCCGCAGCTAGAGGGGGTCTTCGCGGGGATGGGGTCACTGGTCGTCGTGACGCGCGCCGAGCGCGGCGGTACCATCTACCGCGACGGCGTGCCCAGCGACTACGCAGCCGTGCCCGTGACCCAGGTGAGTCCGACCGGCGCGGGAGATGTCTTCGCCGTCGCACTGCACATCGCCCTGCACGAACTTGGCGACATGGATCGCGCCATCACCCTCGCCTCATACCTGGGCGCGCAGTCGGTCACGCGCGCCGGGTTTGCCAGCGCGCCGACCGCCGAAGAGATCGCCGAAGCCTGGCGGCGGGCCGGCGTCCCGCTTGTGGAGCCAGCGGAGGACTGATGAACGGCGAATCACCGTTTGGCAAAGAGTCAGAGCAAAGCCACGATCCCCAGTCGTCGAACCCGAACGGGCTGGCCGCCTTCGAGACGCTGGGCGAATTTCTGCGCCAGGACGGGTGGCACCCGCAGCGCGTGGAAGGGCGCACTGTCTACCGCACCTTCTTCAGCGGGCAGAACGGGGAGTTCCGCTGCTTCGCCCAGATCATCGTCCACCTGGAGCAGTTCCTTTTCTACGCCGTCGCCGCTGTGCACGTTCCCGACGAGCTGCGCCCCGCAGTGGCCGAGTTCATCACCCGCGCCAATTTCGGGCTGCGCATCGGCAACTTCGAGCTGGATTATCATGACGGCGAAGTGCGCTACAAGACCAGCCTGGACTTTGAAGACGAAAAGCTCACCCCTGCGCTGATCCGCAACGCCGTGTATCCGGCGGTAACCACGATGGATCGCTATCTGCCCGGCCTGATGAAAGTGGTCTACGGCGGGCGCACACCCTACGAGGCCATCGAGGAGATCGAGGCCGAGAGCGAGGGGTAAGAGAATTTCGGAATTCGGATTGCGAATTTCGAATTGGAGAACCCTCTTCTCGCACGGGGTTCGGGGGCGGGCAGACAGGTGAGAAGCGGTGAGATGGGTACGGTGATGTGGTGCGTGTAGTAGCCCCACCTCTGAATCCCCTCCCCATGTCGTGGAGAGGGGACTTACTGGCAGCCTGAGAGACCGTTTGAAAAGGCCTGCAACCCCACCCTAAATCCCTCCCCGCCTG
>CAYNHD010000262.1:0-3037 GCA_964396775.1 uncultured Thermoflexus sp.
GAGGCCAGGGGGTGAGGTTAAGCGGACGCCATCTCAATGCTTCTCACGCTGCTGTGCGCCCCTGAACCTCAGCACCAGTAGGGGCGGGTATGCAAACCCGCCCCTACGCAAACGCCGCAAGCCCTCCGCGCCTGTAACATCCATGATAGCAGGCATGATCGAAACCCTTATTTTGTTGTATGATAGTAGAGGTGTCTCAGCCCACTGTGATCACGACCTGGGGATCGCTATGCACAGACTCAGGACCTCCTTCCCGCTACGCACCAGTCTGCTGTATGGCCTGTTCGCGGCTGCCTGGATCATCGGCTCAGACCTGGTTGTTGCCGCCCTGGACGGCGAGCGATTGCAGGGCGAGCAGACTGTCAAGGGGCTGCTCTTCATCACGGCGACGGCAGTGCTGCTCTACGGTCTGCTACACAGAGAGGAACGCCGCCGGCAACACACCGAGGAGGCGCTGCGCCGCGCCAACCGCGCCTACCGTATGTTAAGCGAGTGTAATCAGGTGATCGTGCGCGCCGAAGACGAGAACACCCTGCTGCACGACCTGTGCGACCGGTTGGTAGCGCCGGGCGGCTACCGGCTGGCCTGGGTGGGTTGGGCCGAGCACGACCAGGCGCGCACCATTCGCCCGCTGGCCTGGGCCGGGCACGAGGCGGATTACCTGGCGACAATCCGCGTCACGTGGGCGGAGGACGAGCACGGGCAAAGCCCTGTGGGTCGGGCGATCCGCACCGGTACGGCCCAGGCCTCCCGCTCCATCGCCGACGACCAGGCCTTCGTCCCCTGGCGCGAAGAGGCCCTGCGCCGGGGCTATCGGTCGTCTATCGCCCTGCCCGTGCTCGTTCAGGACGGCGCGACCGGCGTCCTGGCCCTTTATTCCACTGAGCCAGACGCTTTTGACGCCCAAGAGGTGGCGCTGCTCAAGGAGCTGGCCGGCGACCTGGCCTTCGGCATCCGCGCGCTGCGCACCCGCGAGGCGCTGCAACAGTCCACCGAAGCCCTGCGCGAGACAAACAAGCAGTTGCAGGCCGTCATCCAGGCCTCGCCGCTGGCTATCATCTCGTTGACGCTGGACGGGCAAGTGGCGACGTGGAACCAGGCCGCCGAGCGCATCTTTGGCTGGGCCGAAGCGGAAGTGGTGGGCCGCACACTGCCCATCGTCCCGCCGGACAGGCAGGACGAGTTCCGCGTGCTGCTCGAGCGTGTGAGGCGTGGTGAAGCACTCGCCGAATTGGAGCTAATCCGCCAGCGCAAAGATGGCACGCCCCTTGAGGTCAGCGTTTCCACCGCCCCGATCTACGACGAGAGCGGGGCCATCGCGCGCATCATGGCCGTCATCGCCAACATCACCGCCCGCAAGCAGGTCGAGCGAGCCGAGCGCGAACAGCGCGCCCTGGTCGAGGCGCTGACGGACGCGGTGGTAGCCATCAACAGCACCCTGGACCTTGAGCAGATCCTCGACCGCATTCTGGCCAACGTCGGGCAGGTCATCCCGCACGACTTCGCCAACATCATGCTGGTGGAAGAAGGCGTCGCCCACGTGGTCGGTCATCGCGGCTATGAGGAGAGCGGCGCAGCAGACTGGGTCGCCAGTCTGCGCCTCGTCGTCAGCGAAGCGGCGTCCCTGCGCACGATGGCGGAAACAGGCGAGCCGCTGGTCATCGGCGATACGGCGACCGTCGGCTCCTGGCACAACGGCCCAGGGCACCGTGAGCGCCGCTCGTGGGCCGGCGCTCCGATCCGCCTGCACGGTGAAGTGATCGGCTTTCTGAACGTGGCGAGCGCCACCCCCAACTTCTATAACCAGCATCACGCCCAGGCGCTCAAAGCCTTCGCCGACGGCGCGGCGACCGCGCTGCACAACGCACGGCTTTACGACGAGATTCGCAGCCATGCGGATATGCTGGAAACGCGCGTTGAACAGCGTACCGCCGAGTTGAACGAGTCCAAAGAGCGCCTCGAGGCGATCTTCAACAACACCAGCGATGTCATTCTGCTCACCGACACAGACGGGATCATCCAGCGGGTCAATCCAGCTTTTGCCAGCTTCTTCCCCTACGATCTCAGCGAGGTCGTCGGGCGGCCCCTGGCCGAGTTGGTCGCGCCGGAGCAAGCCGCGGCCCTGGCCGAGGGTCTGCGCAGCGCGATCAGCCGCCGGCAGTCGGTGCGCGTGGAACTCATTGCCAGTGAAGCGGGCGGCGCCAGCCTGGACGCCGAGGGGTCGCTCTCGCCGATTGAGAATCGCTCCGGGACAGTCACCGCCATTGTGTGCAGCATCCACGACATCAGCGCCCACAAGCGCCTGGAAGCGCAGCTTCGCCAGACCCTGGCCCAGCAGGTGGAACTGAACGAGCTAAAGTCGCGCTTCGTGGCGATGGCCGCCCACGACCTGCGCAACCCGCTGTCGGTCATCCAGACGGCCATCGAGCTACTGCGCCGCTACAACGAGCGCATGACCGACGCGCAGCGCCAGGAACGCTACGAACGCATCCAGGCGAGCATCGAGTTCATGATCGCGCTGCTGGACGACATTCTGCTCATTGGCAAGGCAGAATCCCACACCCTGACCCCCAACCTGCAACGGGTAGACTTGCCGGGCCTGTGCCGCGAGATCGTGACCGAGATCGAGCAGACCAGCGCGGCGAAGCACAGGGTGGTATTTGACTTCGAGGCGCAGAGCCAGGACGCCGTGACCGACCCCAAGCTGCTGCGCCACATTCTCAGCAACCTGTTGGACAATGCGGCCAAGTATTCGCCCGCCGGCAGCACCATCACCTTCGGCGCGACCTGCACCGCAGAGCGCGCGACCTTCACCGTGCGCGATGAGGGTATTGGCATCGCTCAGGCCGATCTCGACCGGCTATTCGAGCCGTTCTTCCGCGCGGACAACGTGGTAAGCGCGCCGGGTACGGGTCTTGGCCTGGCCATCGTCAAGCAGATGGTGGATCAACTGGGCGGGACGATTGAAGTCTCCAGCACCCTGGGCGCTGGCACGACGTTCGTGGTCACGCTGCCGCTGATCGCCCCCGATCAGTTC
>CAYNHD010000262.1:3137-5788 GCA_964396775.1 uncultured Thermoflexus sp.
GGGCGCTGGCACGACGTTCGTGGTCACGCTGCCGCTGATCGCCCCCGATCAGTTCGCCAGCGCCAATGCATAACGTGGGTGCGGGCTTCGGTGGGTCCTCTGATGCGCCTTAACAATCATGACCGGTAGCCGCTGCTTGTAGGGGCGGGTTTGCAAACCCGCCCCTACAAGACATTGGTGCCCATCACCTGTCTTGAACATCAAATGGGGCGTATGGCCATACGCCCCGAAAGAGACTTCCGAAGTTTCCGAAAACCTCGGAAGTCTGGCGTCGGAGCGCCGGCGCCGCCCGCTCTCTTATGCTTCGTGAGCGCCGTTCTCTTCAGTGATGTGGAATGGCACGCTGATCACCACAATGTCCTTCATGTGGTGCAGCCGCGCCCGCAGGATCGTCGCAGTCTGGTTGTGCAGCCATTGGGCCGCCAACTCCGGCGAGACAAACTCCGGCACGACAACGGTGACAAGCTGATCGGGGAACTCGACGCGGTTGACGTGGGCGATGTAGTCTTCCAGCGGCTTGAGAATGTCGCGGTAGTCGTAGTCTATGATGTCCAGCTTGATGCCCTCGGTCAGCTTGGGGAAGCGCGCCCAGCGCGAGGTGACGCGCTCGCGTATCTTTGGCGAGGTAGAGATGCAGACCGCGCGCACGTCGTTGGAGAGGCGCTTGGCATACTGCAACGCCAGCAGGGTGCCTTTGTGCACATCGGCGATGGGCACAATCACCACATTCGCCACCTCGATCAACTCGCTCTCCTGCATGGTGCTCGTGCTCAGCGCAGCGGCAACCTGCTCGTAGTGGACATGAATCCGGTCGAAGATGTAGACCAGGAGGGGGATGACCAGGGCAACGATCCACGCCCCTTCCAGGAACTTGGTGGCCACCAGCACGACAAAGACAATGGCGGTGACGGTCGCCCCCACCTGGTTGACGTGCTGCTTCCAGCGCCAGTTCTTCTCGTAATGGATGGTCGTCACGCCGGTGAACAGGGACTGCCCAGGCCGGAGTGACCCGACTTTCTGCATCAGGCGGCTCATGCCAGCCTGCGACAGGGTGAAGCTCAGCATCACGCCCAGCGCGTAGAGCGGCAGCATGGCAATTTCGTCGGCCCCGAAGATGAGCACGATCCCCGACGACAGGAAGGCCAGGGTGAGGATGCCCATGCTGTACACCAGCCGGTCGCCGCGATTCTGCATCCAGCGCGGCATGAAACCGTCTTTGGCCAGAAACGAGCTAAGCCGCGGGAAGTCCTGGTAGCCCGTGTTGGCCGCCAGGAACAAGATCAGCGCCGTGAACGCCTGCACCCAGAAGTACAGCACGCCGCTGCCCGTCACTGAGCGGGTCAACTGCGAGAGGATGCTTTCCTCTTCTTCGGGCACGAGCTCCATCGTCGTCGCCAGGAAGGCAATGCCGATGAACAGGGTCATGGCCATGATGCCCATCGCGACCATCGTCTTGGCCGCGTTCTTGGACTCTGGCGGCTTGAAGGCCTGCACGCCGTTGCTGATCGCCTCAATGCCGGTCAGCGCCGTGCATCCGCCGGCGAAGGCGCGCAGCAACAGCCAGATGTAGGCCAGGCCCGTCAGGTCTTTCTGCGCGGGCACTGTCTCGTGAAGCTCTGGCAGCGGCGCAACGCCGAACAACCCCACGTAGCGCACCAAACCGATAATGATGACCAGCAGTACCCCGCCGACGAAGGCATAGGTGGGAAAGGCGAAGATGGTGCCGCTCTCGCGCACGCCGCGCAGGTTGATCCAGGTGATGAAGCCGATGGCGAACAGGGCGATGATCACCCGGTACTCGAACGTCTCCGGGAAGGCCGATGTCACCGCGCGCACGCCGGCGGACGTGGACACCGAGACGGTCAGCACGTAGTCCGTTAGCAGGGCAGCAGCGGCCAGCAGCGAAGGGTAGCGCCCCAGATTGTCTTTGGCGACGGTGTAGGCCCCTCCGCCGTCGGGATAGTGCATGATCGTCTGGATGTAGCTGAAGACCACCAACAACACCAGGGCGGCCACCGCCAGCGCCAGGGGCAGGGTCATGGCCAGCGCGCCGCTGCCCAGCACGATCAGCACGTGCATGATCGCTTCGGTCGCGTAGGCGTTGCTACTGATCGGGTCGGAGGCGAAGATCGCCAGCGCACGCACCTTGTCGAGCCGCTCGTGGACTTCGCGGCTGGTAGGGAATGGCTCTCCGATGAGCAGGCGTTTGACAGTAGTGAAGGTCACGTTCATAGAAGACCCCGGGCACACGCCCGCGTCGAATAGTCGGTTTTATCCTGATTCTGCAGGACGGAAGAAACAGGGATATGCGGAGAATGATCAGGCCCGCGTAAGACCTCGTAGGCCAGAGCACGCGCCATGCTGCTGGCATACCTGACAACGGGGCTACATGGCACGATGATGCCACTTCGCACCGGCGTCCCCCCCAACACGCTCGCCACTGCCAGTGATTTCGTCACCACCGGTCGCAGTTTAATAGGCTCTTTACCACCTGGCGCGCCAGAACTATACTCCCATCTGGCCCAGTGATCAAGGGTTTCTTGCGCGGGGATTCTACGAACGAGTTGCCAGACGGTTGTCGAAGGCTCCCATCCCCCGGCCCCTTCCCCCAGCAAAGCCAGGGGAAGGGGTGAGCGGCTTGCGTCCCCCCT
>CAYNHD010000263.1:0-5786 GCA_964396775.1 uncultured Thermoflexus sp.
CCTTCCCTCGCTTGCGGGGGAAGGGCCGGGGATGGGGGTCAAGATACCTCTCAAATGGCCTCTGAGACGTTCGCCTGCTTTCACGTTTGCTCAGCACCTGTCTGCCCCTGAACCATACGCGGAGAGGGAGTTGGGGGTGAGGTCAACGCCGCGCTTGGTGTTTGGGCGCGGGGCGATTAGAATGGGGGCCATGACGAAAACCAGGGTAGGTCTGGGGGTTTTGGCGCTGGCGGTCTGTGCGGCGGGCGCGCTCGCCCTGCTGGGCGCTGCAGGCGGGCCAATCTGGGCTGCGCCGGAGCCGACGGCTACACTGGCCGGGGAAGGGCTGCCGGGCCGGGCCACGCCCGCCCTCCTCGCCGCGCCGACGGCGCTGCCCACGCCGCGAGTGACTTCTCCCTTTGCCCTGCCCACGCCGCTCCCCAGCCACTCGCCGACGCCAACCCGCGACTGCACCACCGTCTTCCCGCTGGAAAACGTGGAGGCCATCGTCCTGGGCCAGACCACGCTCGTCCAGCTTCAGGCGGCCTTTGGGCGGGCTGTGCGCGAGCGGGGCCGCGCCAGCTATTTTCGCTTTGAGGCCGGCGGCTGCGCGCTGCGCGCGCTGATCGGCGTGCAGGAAGTGCTCGAAGTGGAGCTGCGCAACTATGGCACGCTCGGCTTGCTGCTGGCGCACTACGGCGCGCCCGCCGCAACTGGCATCTCGCAGGGCAACCTGACCCTGCGCGACATCGGCCACGCTGTGCTGCTCTTCCCGGAACGGGGAGTCATCGCCACCTTCGCCGCCGCGCCGGACGCGCTGGCGCTCGACACGCCGGTGGCGACGCTGGTCTTCCGCCCGCCGTTCGACGCCAACAAGCAGCTTACGCGCCTCAACGCGCTGCCCGTGACGTGGCAGCCGCCCCCGCTGCCCAGCAGCACGCCCGGCGCAGTTTCGCCGACTGCCTCACCTTAGTACAATAACACTCTATCCGTCAATTGCCGGACGCAGCCGAGCACGCCCCTACGCGGGCAGATTGGCGGGTAGGCCCTGATGCGTCCGGCTCTGCTGCCCCGCCCTGGAGGACTCGATGGAAGAGCTACGCGCCATTCTGGAGTCAGTGGGACCGTCGAGCGACACGCTGGCCTGGGACCTGACGTTGTACGCGCTGTTCCTGCTCAACGTGGTCATTCTGCTGTTGCTGCCCGACGGCTCGACGCTGGGCACCGTGCTCAGCATCGCCGTGATCCTGTGCCTGTTCATAGACAAGACCTACGCCTTCGGCCATATCCTGGACAGCGGCCCCTACTCGCCGGAGTACTGCCACGCGAAGATCTTCGTCGGCACCTATCTGATCCGGGCCGTGATTTTCGCCGCCCCGCTGACGGTTGCCGCCTCGACCGACAAGGACAGCGTGCGCACCCTGGGCGTCATCGCCGGGATCGGCGGGGCCGTCTATATGTTTCTGCGCTGGTTCTCCGATCAGCGCGAGGTTGACGCGCCCAACATCACCTGCTTTGACAGCGAGGCGATGGTGCACAGCGCCAGCCTGGTGCTGGTGCTGGGGCGCGTCGCGCTGCGCAACTGGCTAGAGCTGTGGGCCATAGACCGGAACGTTCCAGGCGCGGTATTTGGCGATCTTGCCGCGCACGAGGTCGAAGTATAGCTGGCGAAGCTGGCGCACGACCGGCCCCAGCTTGCCTGTCCCGACCGGGCGGTGATCCACTTCGGTGATGGCGACGACCTGCACGCCCGTCCCGCAGAAGAACGCTTCATCGGCGACGAAGACCTCGGTGCGGTCAATGTCGCGCACCTCGACCGGCACCCCCATCTCCTCGCTGAGCAGGTGCATGATCGTGCGGCGGGTGATGCCTTCCAGGATGTTGGCCGTCACGGGCGGGGTGATGGCCACGCCGTCGCGCACCATGAAGAAGTTTTCGGCACTGCCCTCGGAAATGTGGCCGTTCTGGTTGAGCACGAGCGCCTCGTCAAAGCCGGACAGCGCGGCGTCCGTCTTGATGAAGGCGGAGTTGGCATAAGCGCCGGTGATCTTGCCGCGCGCCGGGATCATGTTGTCGTCAAGGCGACGCCAGGCCGAGAACGTCACCCGCGAGCCTTCCTCGTTATGGATGTAGCTGCCGAACGGCTGGGCGAACATGGTGAAGTCCGCTTCCAGGTCGTGCAGGCGCACGCCGATGACCGCCGAAGACTTGTAAATAAGCGGGCGGATGTAGACATCCACCCCCCGGTAATTTTCCATGCGCAGCAGCTCAAGCAGGATGTTCAACATCGTTTCTGGCGTGTGGGGCAGGTCTATCATCAACAGCTTGCCCGAATTGAGCACGCGCTGGAAGTGATCGAGCGGGCGGAAGATGAATAGCTCCTTCTCGTCGTCGTTCCAATAGGCCCGCACGCCGCCAAACGCCCCCGTGCCATAGTTGAGCGCGTGCGTCATTACGCTGACTTTCGCCTCGGCGATGGGCACGATCTTGCCCTGAAAATATGCATACGACGGTCCTTGCGCCATGAAATCAGCCTCCTGTCCTTTTAGCGATGGCGTTCATTATATGCAGTTTTGAGCGATGAGACATTAGCCTCACCCCCAGCCTCGCTGCGCTCGGCTTGCCCCCTCTCCACGACGTGAAGAGGGGGCGGCAAGGCACGTCAGCGCCGAGCTGGGGTGAGGCTAATCGTGATTCCACATAGGCCGCTCACTCCACGAATTGCAGGGTGTCGGTGGTGAGTCGCTCCAGGTCGTGGTAGATGCCACGCCGCTGCTCCGGCACCAGCAGGGCCACCTGGTACATCATCTCGCGCGTCATCTGGCGTAGCTCGTCGCGCGGGATGCGCGCCCGCCCGTCCGTGCAGAAGCGGAACGGTCGCCCGAAGCGTACCGTCACTGGTGTGCGCCGCAGCCGCAGCAGGCTGCCCGGAAACTGGTCGGTTCCGGCCAACCCCACCGGCTGGATGACGGCGTTGGCTTTGGTCGCCACGTAAGTGGTGCCGTCCTTCGGATCGGCCATGTGGGGATGGCGCGTGCCCTCCGGGGCGATCAGCACGGCGCTACCCCGCTGCAGCAGGGCGATGGTGCTCTCTAACGCCTGACGATCCACCTCGCCGCGCCGCACGGTATAGACGCCCCAGGCGCGGGCCATCAGCCCCACGATCGGGTGGCGGTAGTTTTCGATCTTGGACATCGGCGTGAGCAGGCGGTTGGTGATCGCCCCGACGACCACGAAGGGGTCTATGGCGGCGATGTGGTTCATGATCACGATCAGCGGCCCTTCAGCGGGGACGAGACCCGTGCCGTCCACCTGCACATGCCACAGCAGGCCGAAGCCTATCCGCCGCAGCACGACATCGCGCAAAAAGCGGCGACGTCGGGCGTAGCGTTCCTGATGCAGGACGATGGGGGCGATCCGCGAGCCGGTCGGCAGGTCAGTGGTACCCATATCCGGCGGTCTCCCTGTGGGTCAGGATTTGCGACGCGCCTTAAGCTGGCGCACTTCGGCGGGGCTGAGCGTTCGCCATTGACCGGGGCGCAGGTGCCCGATCTCCAGGAAGTCAATCTTGACGCGGATCAGGCGCTTGACGGGATGGCCCAACAGCGAAGCGACGTTGCGAATCTGGCGCTTGCGCCCCTCGCGCATGACGACTTCGAGCAGCGTCTCGCCCCCGCTCTCCTCCAACACGCGCACTTTGGCCGGAGCGGTGCGCACGCCGTCGAGCACCACGCCGTTGCGCCAGGCTTCCAGCGTCTTGGGCAGGGGCCGCCCCACAACCCACACATGATAGGTCTTGGTGTGGCCGTAGCGGGGGTGCATCAACCGGTCGGCCAGCTCGCCGTCGTTAGTCAGCAGGATCAGCCCCTCGCTGTCCGCGTCGAGCCGCCCGACGGTGAAGAGGTGCCCTTCGTGCGGGATCAACTCGCGCACCAGGCGGCGGCGCTCGTTGAACATGCGGCGGTTGCTGCTGACCACGTTGCGCGGCTTGTACAGCAGGTAGTAGGCGTACTGCGGCGGCTTGAGGGCCACGCCGTCCACCTTCACCTCATCGCGCGTCAGGTCGGCCTTGTCGCCAAGCTGGGCGAGCTTGCCGTTGACGGAGACGCGCCCCTGGCGGATCAGGTCTTCAGCGGCGCGGCGCGAGGCGATGCCTGCCTGGGAGATCAGTTTTTGCAGTCGTTCTTCGGCCATGTGTTTCTCGCTTGCAGCATTGTGCTGGCGCATCACGTGCCGGTGTAGTGCACGACGACCAGCGTCAGATCGTCGAAGGGCGGCGCGCCGTTGCGGAAAGCCTCGACCGCCGCCACCAGCCGCGCTCTGATCTCTTCTGCCGGCTGGCCGGCGCAATCCCGTACCACGTCTACCAGCCGCCCTTCGCCGAACGGCTCGCCGCGCCGGTTCTCGGCCTCGGTCAGCCCGTCGGTGTAGAAGACCAGTACATCGCCCGGCACCAACTGGACGCTGACCGCGCTCACCGGCAGGTCTTCAAACCAGCCCAACGGACGCCCGCCGCGCGGCAGGAACTCGTGCACCCCCTGGCTGGCGCGCACTAGCAACGGGCGGTTGTGCCCGGCGTTGACGCCCGTGATCAGCCCGTTGGGGTGCAGGATGGCGTAGTACACGGTGACGAACATGCCGGACTCGGTGTCCTGCAGCAGGGTCAGGTTCGTCTGGCGGAGCATGGCTTCGGGCGTATCGGTGGCCAGCGCCGCGCCCCGGATCAGGCTGCGCGCCACGGCCATGAAGATGGCCGCCGGCGCGCCTTTGTCGGACACGTCGGCGATGACCACGCCCAGACTGTCGCCGTTCACCGGGAAATAGTCGTAGAAATCGCCCGCCACTTCGCGCGCGGAATGCCAGGCCGCCGCGATGTCGTAGCCGGGCAGGACGGGCAGCGCGTGGGGCAGCAGGCCGCGCTGGATGTCCTGGGCCATCTGTAGCTCTTTTTCCATGCGCCCCTTCTCGACGGCGACCTGGTAGAGCCGCGCGTTCTCGATGGCGATGCCCGCTTGCATGGCGAACGCCGTCAGCAAGTCGCGGTGCCCCTCGTTGAACAGCCCCGCTTGCAGGCGGTTGTCCACGTAGACCAAGCCGGTCATGCGCTCCCGCACCAGGATGGGCACGCACAGGATCGAGCGCAGGCCCAGGATCATGATGCTCTCGCCGCGCGTGAAACGCTTGTCGAACTGGGCGTTGTCGGTCAGCAGCGGCTGGCGCGTCTGCACGACCTTGCGGATGATGGTCGTGCTCACCTGGAATTCGGGCGAGGCCAGGGCCTGGCGGTCAATGCCGCGCGCGACCTTGAACTCCAGATCGCCGTCCCCTTCGTTGCGCAGCATCAGAAAGCCGCGCTCCGCGCCTGTGACTTCGATCACGCGATCCATGACGTTCTCCAGCACCACGTCGAGGTCCAGGCTGGAATTTAGCTCGCGCGTGATCTGGTAGAGCGTCGCCAGGTGTTGGGGGTCAGACACCGGCGGGGTGACTAAGGGATCGCTCATGGCACCGTCCTCGCAGGGTGGAATGTGGCGCATTATAGCACCCCGCGCCGGGCTTTGCCCATCGCCGGCGGGTGAGGAGCGCCACCTGTGGAGCGAGAGTCTCTGAACCGCAGAGACACAGAGGACGCAGAGAAAATCTAGAGCGTGTTATGAACTCTGTGCACTCGACGCAGCGGGCAACTCGCGATGTCCTGTGATCACCTGAACCCCACCCTGTGGTCCCTCCCCGCTGGGATACTGTTGACGAGCTAAGCACGCGCTGGTTTCGTAGGGGCGTATTGCAATACGCCCCTACGGAGGCAT
>CAYNHD010000264.1:0-5781 GCA_964396775.1 uncultured Thermoflexus sp.
ATGGCGTTGCGCGCTTCCCGCTGCGCCGAGCGCGTGGAGTTCATAACACGCTCTACAGCCGCCAACCTCGATCACCAGACGCGGCGAGAGCACCTCTGCGGAGGCGCTCTCGCCGCGCTTGGCACGCCCATCTACCTACTTCTTCAGCCGCGGAAAGTCCGGCCTGCCCTCCAGAATCAGCATGTGCCCGTTGCCCAGGCTCACGTCCAGGTGCACCGCCCCCCGCCCCCGGTGAGTGTCCTCAGTACCCCATAGCGGCGTGAGATCGCACTCGCACACGGGCAGGAACGCCCGTCCCTCCTCGCGCGTGGCAAAGCTGGCGCTGGCCACAATAGCCAGTGTCTCCGTGCCGTTCTGCCGGGCGAAGACGATCAGCGACGGGTTGTCGCCATAGCCCACGAAGACCGTCGCGGGGTCGGGATCGCTGAGCAGATCGGCGTACTTCTGGCGCAGCGCGAGCGCATAGCGCACCGAGCCGATCAGGTTATCCGGGCGCGTCCAGTCAAACGCCCACTCGCTGAACAGCGGCAGTGACCTAGCGGGATGCTCGCGGATCATCTCATCCGTGAAGCCCAGCCCGGTGTTGATCGGCTTGGTCTCCATCAGCTCGAAGCCGCTGTGAATGAAGGGGATGCCCGGCACCAGAATGCTGAAGGCCAGCGTGTAGTGCACGTACTGGAGGGGATAGGGACGGATAGCGGCACGCGGCGTGTTGTGGCTCTCCGCCGTCGCAAAGAAGGGCAACGGCAGACGTTCGTGGGCCAGCCTGCCCAGGAATTCGCGCAGCTTTTCGGGGCGGTGAAAGTCGAAGACGATGTAGCCCAGCACCGCGTTGTACCCCTCGTCCACGCTTGCCTGGCCGATGACGAAGTTCTCGTCCCAGAAGGCGAAGTCCGGGTTGATCGCGCGCGCCGAGGCGACGATGCGCTGTTTGAGCGGCATCGGCAGGGCGTGCCCCATGTCAATCATCACCCCGTCAATGCCGAACTCGCGTTGGTGGTGCGGGATCACACCGGCGATGGCGTCCCACAGCGGCGCGACCGCGTTCTCCGGGCGGGCCAGCCGCGCGTCGTACATGCGCAGCGTGTTGTAGGCGATGTAGTTGAAATCCGGGTGATCGTACATGCGCAGGTACGTCACATCCGTCCAGGGCGGCTGGTTGTCGTCGGGCGGCCAGTCAGCGAACGCGCCAGGGATGCGCACCCGCGTGCCATCGTCAAGCTGGCCCACCCAACGCCCATCCTGCATCCACACCTGGTCTGGGCGAGGCAGGGGTACGAACATGGCCCGGTACGACTTCGGAGGTGGAGGCAGCGCCTCGAAGTCTCCGCGAGCGATCTTCTCCTTGATCTTGACCAGATCATCCGGCGGGAAGATCGGGTTGCCGTAAGCACCTGGGTCCGTGCTGCCCGGCGTGCGATCCGGCACGTTCTCGCGAATCCAGTAGAACCACTCCGGGTGCTCGCCGATCCACGCGCCATCTTTGGAGGCGGTGCGCAGCACGAACTCCATGACCACGCGCATCCCCAGGTGATGCGCCGCCTCGACAAAGCCCGCGAACAACGTGTCCGCCGGCAGCCCCAGGGCCGGCTCGTCGAGGTTCTCGTCCAGGGCATACGGGTCGCGTATGCCGTAGGGCGACCCCAGCGTGCCCTTCTTGCCGTCCTGCCCCACCGCCGTGATCGGCAGCAAGTGCACCGTGTTGACGCCCAGGCTGCGGATATACGGCAGCAGCGCGATGCTCTTGAGCAGCGTCCCCGTCTCGCGCCAGCCGTCCGCTGAAGGGCCAATCGCCAGCACGCCGTCGTGCGCATGATCGTAAGCCACCGTCACGCGCGGAAACAGATTGTAGACGATGGCGTAGCGCGTCCACGACCCGCCCGCGCCCTGAATCAACGGCTGCGCCGGCTGCGCGGCGATCCATTCGAGCTTGGCGGCGTAGAAGTCGTAGGGGTTGACCGCCTGCGCCGCCGGATGCTCATGATCGATCCACAGGCCAGGCACATGGTAGGGCTGCGTCAGAGCGCGCTTGCGCTCGCGCAGCGTCGCGATGATCTGTTGCAGTGCTGTCATACAAACTCACTCCGCGTGCAGAACGTATTTCGGATAAGAACAGGCATTGGGCCGTAGATGCCCTGCGAACTCCGGTAAACACGCTGCTGCCCAGGTGTTGTGCTGCCACACAAAAAAGGGAGGCTATGCTCCCTTCCCTGTGTGCATTGCTGCGCCTGCTCATTGATTATAGTCGGCTCCAAAGACCTCGGCCATCAGCGGCCCAAGCTTCGCCCGGTTGGGGACAAGAATATCCTGGCCCTGCCAGTTCGTCGGGATGACATATTCCCAGCCCAGCACCGCGTTCCGGTAGTTCGTCGAAGGGATGTCCTTGACCCACCACGCCAACTGCAAAATCTGGTCGAGGCTTAGCCCTGTGTCAATGCCTTCTCTCAGTTCAGACCACAGCGCAGGTGCCTGCACAGCAAGCTCGGGGATCATGTTGTAGGCCGTCACCTTGTCGCGGATGGCGTAGATCACCTGCTGCTGGCGACGGTTGCGGTCAATGTCGTCGCTGGCATGGCGGCTGCGCGCGTACTTGAGCGCGGTCGTGCCGTCCATCTGGTGCCAGCCCGCCTCGATGTAGAACGGATCGTAACCGTAGTTCATGTCGGGATACAGCGGATCGTAGATGTCCTGCGCGACCTCAATGTTAATCCCGCCGATGAGGTCAATCACCCGCGTGAACGTGTCGAAGTTGACCAGCACGTACTCGTTGACACGGATGCCAAAGTTGTACTGCACCGTCTGCATGGCCAGGCGCGGCCCGCCGCCCGGCCCCTCGAGCTCGCCCGCGCTGTACGCCGTGTTGATGCGCTGCGGCCCATAGCCGGGCACGTCCACGTACAGGTCGCGCGGGATGCTCATGATTCCCACGCTGTTGGCGCGCGGATCGAGGCTGATCAGGATCATGGTGTCCGTGCGCACCGACGCGCCGAACTCCCCTGGCCGCCAGTCCATGCCCATCACCAGCACGGTGAAGCGTTCCTTCCCATCCCAGGGACGGATAATCATGCTCTGACCATCGCCCAACATGCCGCCCACCGGCGCATCGCCCGATGCAGCCAGCACACCGCCAGGGCCATACAGCACCGAGGTTGGCTCAAGCGGCGGGGCGCTGGTGGCCACCGTCCCCTGCGTGCCGCGCGTCGCCTGTAGCAGGAAGAACGCCACCATGCTCATGATGACGGTCATGCCCAGCAGCGCCGCAGCGATGATCACCCACGCCCAGTCATCGGGCGCGCCCAGCTCGCGCCGCACCTTGCGTCGCTGCACGCGGTCGCGCGCGCTCTTGCCGCGCCGCCCGCGCCCATACAGCGGCGTTGAGAGCGGCTCCGGCGAGGGCATCGCCGCCGGCTGACCCGGATAGCTGTACCAGTGCCCGGCGGTCGGCGTGGCCTTCGGCGGGTACGGGGGTACCCCCGCCGCATCGGGCGAAGGCACGGCGTCCATGTGCTGCTGTGTCTGGGCCGGGTCGTCGGGCGTCATAGATGGCTCCACTGCGGTCATTACCGGTATTGTAGCGTCAAACGTCCAAAGCACAATGTCCGGTCAGTGTGCTACAATCCTCTTGTCCAATGACGGAATCCCATCTGAGGAGTATGCTTCCCGATGACTCAAGCACGCTGGCGGCTGTTGATCACGCCGCCCGCCGACGGCCCCCTGAATATGGCGGTTGACCAGGCGATCATGGAAGCGGTCGCCGCCGGGCGCGTTCCGCCCACGCTGCGCTTCTTCGCCTGGACTCCCCCCTGTCTATCGCTGGGCTACACACAGCCCATCACCGACGTAGATCGCGAGCGGCTGGCAGCGCGCGGCTGGGACCTCGTCCGGCGCATGACTGGCGGGCGGGCCATTTTGCACACCGACGAACTCACCTACAGCGTCGCCCTGCCCGCCGCCGATCCCGTCGTCGCGGGCGGCATCGTAGAGAGCTACCGCCGCCTTAGCGCGGCGCTGGTCGCCGGATTGCACACCCTGGGCGTTGTGCCGGAAGCCGACAAACGCGCCGACGGTCACAACGCCTTCAATGGGCCGGTGTGCTTTGAAGTCCCCAGCCACTACGAGATCACCGTCAGAGGCAGCAAGCTGATCGGTAGCGCCCAGGTGCGCAAGTTCGGCGCGGTGCTCCAGCACGGCACGCTTCCCCTCATCGGGGACATCGCCCGCATCTGCGATGCGTTGGTCTTTGCCAGCGACGCGCAGCGCGCGCAGGTGCGTGCGCGCGTCGCCGAGCGCGCCACGACGCTGGAGCGCGCGCTGGGTCGCATCGTCTCCTGGGACGAAGCAGCAGAGGTCATGGCCGCCAGCTTTCGCCAGGTCTTCGATCTCGCGCTGGAACAGGCGGACGCCCTGACCGCAGAGGAGACCGCCAGGGCCGCCCGGTTACGGGAGGAGCAGTACGCCGCCGAGACGTGGAACGCGCGGTTCTAGAGCATGTTATGAACTTCGCACGCGAGGCGTGGTGCGCAGGGCACGGCGCATAAGTAGCACACTAACCCCACCCTGTAGTCCCTCCCCGCTGGCAGGGAGGGATAGGTTTCTCCCCTTTCCCTGCAAGCGGGGAAAGGGGTCGGGGGATAGGGGTTGAAAAGTGTGTAACACGCTCTAGTCCGGCAGGCACGAGGAATCCGGGGGCAGCGCCGCTGCATTCGTCTGGAACACCACCTGCTCGAAGCCGAGCCGCTGTAGCAGATCGTACAGCGTCGCCTGGGCGTTCTGCGTCGCCAATTCCAGCAGATGGAGCGTCGCGGCGGTTTCGAGCAGGTCGCCCATCGCGCGGTTGTACGCTTCGTCCTGCATCCGCCGGAAGCGCCCGCCGCAATCCTGCAGGCCCGCCCACCCCCGGCAGTCCCAGGAGTGCACTTCGGGCTTACCCAGGTCGCAGTGCGTGATCTGCGCGGGGGGCAGCGTCACCGTCAGCACGCCGTCCGCGCCAAGCATAATGTCGTCTTCGCCCATCTGCGCCAGGTCAATACCCGCCTTGACCGTCCCCACAAAGCTGACGTTCATCTCTGCGTCGGGCGCGGCCCCACTGTCCACCACCGTCTTGGTGATAACGACACCACTGTGCACCGTCTCCAACAGCGCAAGCTGCTGAATATCCAGCACGACCGTCCGGCTGTCCACGACCATCGGCTCGGCCTCGCTATCGAATCCGAAGACGGCCAGGAAGTTGTCCGCCGGATCGCCCAGGAAGTCCGCCACACCGACCGTCACCACCAGCACCATGCAGGCCAGCACGACCGTCAGCACTAGCAGCGACGCCCCGGTGAAGAACGCGCAGGTGCTCCAGCAGCCGCGCGGCGGCGGGCTGGAGGGGCGGCGCTTGCGGCGCGGCGGTACCTCGGCGGGTCGGGCGGCCTTGCCCGGCGGGCGCTCTGCGGGGGGACTATCGGGCCTGGAGGGCTGGAGTTCGGTCATAGGTCTGTCCTGAAGGTACGAGTCAGCGACCATATGTTGCCATCGTTCGCTTAATGACTACGCGAAAGACGCTCTTCGGTTGCGCGGTCCGGCGCGTCAGGCCAACGGGCGCACCTGGTACAGCGCCCCATCACTGAAGCCGCGCTTGCGATAGTACTCGCGCGTGCCCACTGCCGAAATCACCGCCAGGTGCGCGTAGCCGCGCGCGCGGGCGATCTCCGCTGCCCGTTCGATCAGGCGCGTGCCCAGCCCGCTGTGCTGGGCCTTGCCGTCCTCCGCCGCGCCAATGGTCACAGCCTGCCCGTA
>CAYNHD010000265.1:0-5761 GCA_964396775.1 uncultured Thermoflexus sp.
GGTGAGGTTGATCGGTCGCCATCTCAATGCTTCTCACGTTGCTGTCCGCCCCTGAGGTAAAGGGGGGTCAGAGGGTGAGGTGGCGAGCCAAAGCGTAACGGCCAGGGTCAGAGTCCTGCCAACCACCAACCACCAAGAACCAACAACCAATTACCAATCACCAATTACCAACGAGCGGCAGTCGCGTGAGAGGGGCATGGCTTACCTGCTGATTCTGTTAGTCGGTTTCTACGCTGCTCTGGCGGCTATGATCGGGCATCGCTTTCCGCGCGCGGTCAGCAGCATCGTCATGGTGCTGTACGCCAGCGGTGCGGCCCTGTCCACCAGCGGCTACGTGGTGTTGGGCACCACGCCCGACCGCGCGCTGGCCGAAGTGATCGCCGTCCTGGTCGTGGTGCTCGCCAGCTGGACGGTGCTGGTGCTGCTGCCGATGGCGCTGGTGGGGCTGTATTTTGAGGCGTGGCTGCGCGCGCATTACCGGCGGGTGGTCGGGTTCGTCGCGCTGACTATGGCCGTGCTCGACGCCGCATTCCTGGGGCTGCGCGCCGCGCGAGACCTGCCCATCGTCACGCCGGTGGCCTCTTCGGCCTGGGTGCACTGGGGTTTGAGCCGCGTGCTGTTCGCCTGGCCCTACAACGCACTGGTGATTGTGGGCACCCTGCTCCTTTACGGGCTGACGATTGGCTGGGCGCTGCATCACCGTCGCCTGGCGCTGTGGCGCGATGCCGTGCCGCTGACGCTGGTCGCGCTGTCCAGCCTGATCATCCCCATGCTCTCGCCGCTGGCCGGCGGTGAATGGCTGGTGACGGTGGTCGCGCTGGGCTACGTGCCGCCGGTGACGCTGCTGGCCGTGCGCGTGGTGAGCGCGCGCCAGAAGGCCCTGGCTGCCGCACGCCAGCAGCGCGTCCAGGCCGAGCGGTTGCAGGAAGCCACCTACGAGGTTGTGGCCAGCGCCGACCTGGACAGCGCGTTGCGCGCAGGGCTGGCGCACCTGGCCGGGGCGATCACCTTCGACCGCGCCCATGTGGGCCTCTTCGAGGCCGGGGATCAGTGGCGCTTCCGCGCCGTTCACCCGCCCAGCGAACCGCTGCCCCTCAACCGCTCGATCCCGACCACCGACTATCCGCTGGTGCTACGCGCAATGGACACCAGGCGTCCGGTGCTCGTCGCCGACACGCGCGCCGATCCGCTGTGGCGGCCAGGGCGCTTCACGCCGAAGGAGATTCGGAGCTGGATCGGCGTGCCGCTGGTCGTGCGCAATACGGTGATTGGCCTGCTCGCTCTGGATAGCTTCACACCCGGCAGTTTCGCTGAGGAGCAGGTGCAGATCGCGCGCACCTACGCCAACCAGTTCGCGGCGGCCATCGAGAACTTCCGCCTGCTCGAAGAAGCGCAGCGTCAGAACCGCGCCCTGAGCGCGCTCAACACGATTCTTGCCGCCAGCAACGAGGCCTTGACCGACGATAACCGGCTGGAGGACGTGCTCATCGAACTCCTGCGCGCGCTCGACCTGCCCGCCGGGGCGCTGCACCAGCGTTCGCCCGGCCAGGTCGGGCTGCAGCTGCGCGCCGCCTACGGGCTATCGGACGCACTCATCGCGCGGCTGGGGCGGGTGGCCGGGCCGCAAGACGTGTGCGCTGGCGAAGCCGATGGATGGGGCTTCTTCAGCGTGCCGTTGGTGGCTCATGGGGTGGAGAACGGGCTGCTCACCGTTTGCCACCCCGCCGACGCACCGCTCGATGACGACCTGCGCGACCTGCTGACCAGCATCAGCCAGCAGTTGGGTGTGGTGTTGGAGAACGCTACTCTGTTCGAAGACACCACGCGCCGCGTCGCCCTCTCCACCGACCTGGGCCGGCTCAGCCTGGCGATCAGTGCGCAGCTTGACAGCGCGCGCGTCCTGGACTTGCTGTGCGAAGAGAGTGTGGGCATCTTCGATGTACAGGGGGCCTACCTCTGGCTGACCGACGGCGATTTGCTGGTCGGCGCGGCGGCGTTCGGGCGCGGCGCTGAGCATTTCAAGGGGCACTCTATCGCGCGCAGCGCCGTGTCGCTGCTGCCAGCGCGCGTGCTGAGCGATTGGCGTCCGCTCGCCGTCAACGAGGTGCAGCACAGCGCCGCCCTGCCCGACGATTTGATCGCCCTGACCGGCGCGCAGGCTGTCCTGGCCGTGCCGCTGCTCAAGGCGGATGTGCCAGTGGGCACGCTGCTGCTGGTCAACACGGTCAACGCCAACGCTTTCGCCGAGGGGTTCGCCGAACAGGTGGGCGTGTTCGGCGTGCAGGCGGCGCTGGCCATCGAGAACGCCAACCTGTTCGAGGAAGTGCGCCGCCGTCTGGATCATCTGCGGCTGGTCAACGAAGTGGGCCGCTATTCGACGGCCATTCTCAGCCAGACCACCCTGGTCGAGGGCGTGGCCCGCAAGTTGTTCGAGATTCTCGGCTATACGGCGATCAGCCTGCTGACAATGGAAGACGGCCATCTCGCCGTGCGCTCGACCTTCCTGGATGGGGTCGCGGTAGCTGCCCAGGGCGACCCGGAGCGGTGCCGGTCGGCGCTGTGGGTGGCGGCCCTGGCCATTGAGCGGTCGGAGCCGGTGCTGCAAAACCAGGAATGCTTCCTGGAGACGGACGCGCCGGGCGAGGGGGCGTTTGAGTGTTGCTCGCTGGCCGTGCCGCTCATCGTCGCCGACGAGGTGATCGGCGTGCTGGTCGTCGAGCGGCGCGGCTACCACAGCATTCGCCAGGAAGACCTGGACGTGCTGGAGCCGCTGGCGGCGCAACTGGCCATCTCCCTGTCCAACGCGCGCCTGTACGAGAAGGTGCGCGAGCATACCATCGAGCTAGAGGCGCGCGTGATCGAGCGCACCGCCAAGATTCGCGAGCAGCAGGAGCGCACCGAAGCGATTCTGCGCTCGGTGGCCGACGCGGTGATCGTCTTCGATCTGTCCGGGCGCATCGTCATGACCAACCCCGTCGCCCGCGCGCTGTTCGACCGCTATGGGCAGGATGTCGGGCTGACCGAGCATGTCAGCGAGCTGGTGCGGCGCGTGATCTCGCAGGACGACGCGGGGCGCGACGCCACTGAGATCATCGAGTTGAACAGCGTCAGCTTCCAGGCAAAGGCGGCGCGGGCGATGGAGGGCGACGCACTGATCGGCTCGGTGGTCGTCCTGCGCGACATCTCGCGTCTGCAAGAGCTAGACCGCCTCAAAGACCGCTTTATTTCCACGGTGTCACACGAGTTGCGCACGCCGCTGGCCAACCTCAAGCTGTACCTGCAACTGCTGGAAAAGGGGCCTGCCGACCGCCACACGGCCTATCTGGATGTGATGCGCCGCGAGGCACTGCGCCTGGAACGGTTGATTGACGACCTGCTGCAAATCTCGCGCCTGCAAAGCGAGCAGCACGCCCAGCGCCGCACGGTGCGCGTGCCCATTGACCTGGGGCGGCTGGTCGCCCAGGTCGTCGAGCACAACACGGCCTGGGCCGAGAACGATGGCAAAACGCTCACCTACCATCCCCCAGCGGAGGGGATACCGTCCATCAGCGGCGACTCCGACCAGATCGAGCGGGCGCTGACCAACCTGATCAGCAACGCCATCCGCTACACACCCGAAGGCGGGCAGATCACCGTGTGCAGCCGCCTGGCAACGGGGCACGACGGTCAAGATTGGGTTATCATTGAAGTGTCCGACACAGGCATTGGCATTCCGGCGGACGAACTGACGATGATCTTCGACCGTTTCTTCCGCGCCTCCAATGTCAGCCCGACCGTGCCTGGAACGGGCCTGGGGTTGGCCATCCTCAAGGACATTATCGAGTTGCACGGCGGCAAGGTGGAGGTCGAGAGCCAGGAAGACCAGGGCAGCACCTTTCGTCTATGGCTGCCTGTGCCAAACTCATGACGCGCGGGCAGGAGACCGTTTATGCATAAGGCGACGATTCTGGTTGTCGAGGATGATCTGCACCTGATGGAAGGGATTCGCGACATCCTCGAACTCAACGGGTACGAGGTGTGGACGGCCTCTAACGGTCAGACGGGTTTGCAGGTGCTCCAGGACCAGCCGCGCCCGCCCGACCTGATCGTGTCCGACATCATGATGCCGCGCATGGACGGCTACGATTTCTTTGGGGCTGTGCGCGCCGAGCCAGGCTGGGTGCACATCCCCTTCATCTTCCTCACCGCCAAAGGCGAGCATGAAGATGTCAAGCGTGGCAAACGCATGGGGGCCGAGGATTACGTCATCAAGCCGTTCGACGCCGACGACCTGCTTGTGGCGGTCTCGGCCAAGTTGGAGCGCCGCCAGCAGATCGAGCGTCACTGGCAGAACGAGGTCTCGACGATCAAGCAGAACATTCTGATGATCCTCAACCACGAGTTCCGCACGCCGCTGACCTACGTGGTGGCCTACGCCGACATGGTGCACCGCGACGCTGACACCCTCAGCGTGGACGACATGCGCGCCTTCCTGCGTGGGATCAACGCCGGGGCCAACCGCCTGCGCCGCCTCGTGGAGAACTTCATCTTGCTGGTTGAGCTAGAGACAGGCGAGGCGGAGCAGACATTCAGCTGGCGAGGCGAGTCGCTGGCCGGTTTTGAGGCGCTGCTGGGCACGGCCACCGCCAAGTATCTGGATATGGCCGAAGAGAAGCGGGTGACGATCTCCGTCGCGGTGGACGAAGGGCTGCCGCCGGTCAAGGCGGACGCCCAATACCTGACGGCAGCGGTCGAATGCCTGATTGACAACGGGGTGAAGTTCTCCGACAAGCCGGGGTCGGCGGTGACGGTGCGCGCCTACCGTGACGGGGATTGCGTCTGCTTGGCGGTGCGCGACCAGGGGCGTGGCATTCCCCCCACCGAGCGCGAGAACATTTTCCAGAGCTTTTACCAGATCGAGCGCCACAAGTACGAAGACCAGGGCGCGGGGGCGGGCCTGGCCATTGTCAACCGCGTGGCCCGGCTGCACGGCGGGCAGGTCACGCTCACCAGCGCGGTCGGCAAGGGGTCGGAGTTCGTCATCCATCTGCCGGTCATGGCGTCCGGCGACGACGCTGCACCTGTCAGTTGACTGTCAGCCCGCCGTCAGAACGCGCTCCGGCGGGCGTGCTACCATACGGAGAATCAGGTTATTGGTTGTGGTTGTTGGTTCTTGGTTGTTGGTGAAATACACTCGCAACGGAGCCGCCTTTACCAATCACCAAGAACCAATCACCAAAAACCAAAAACCAATCACCAAGAACCAATTGACGCGCTGATTGCTGATAGCTGACGGCTATGCTCACAGGAGGTATGGCAACACGATGGCTTCACTTTTGCAGAAGGTCAATACGCTCATCTCGGCCAACGTGCACGCGCTGGTGGACTCGGCGCTGGAAGCGAACTCGGTCAAGGTGATGGACGAGTACATCCGCCAGGCCGAGCGCAACCTGGACGCACTTGACGACCAGGCAGCCACCGTCGGCGGCACGGTCAAGACGCTCAAGCGCAAGTATGAAGAGTTCGCGGCGGCGGCGGAGAAGCTCGACCGCGACATTGACACGCTGCTCATGCGCGGCAAGGCAGACCTGGCGACGGCGGCCCAGGCGGAGCTAAACCAGAAGCAGGCGCTCGCCCAGGAGTATTACGAGCAGTGGCAGGTGCAGGAAAAAGAGTACCGCCGGATGCTCGACGCCAAGCTCAAGCTGGAAGCCAAGCTGACCACGATCAAGCAGGAGCGCGAGCACCTCAAGGCGCTGCTGGAGCTGGTCGAGGCCAAGGA
>CAYNHD010000266.1:0-5740 GCA_964396775.1 uncultured Thermoflexus sp.
GCAGATCGGGCATCTGCGCCAGCAGGTCTTCCAGGGCGATTCCGGCGGCAAGCTGCAGGCCAGCCACCGTCAGCGACAGGGCGTTGCCGTCGAGCGCGTCGGCCAGGTGTCCCGCCGCCTCATCGCCGGCGTCCAATGCCCCGGCTGCCAGGCGCACCAGCAGCGTTCGCCCCGCCTCGCGCCCCAGCCCGGCCACTTCGAACGGCGTCCAGGGTCCGGACGCCTGGCGGCTTGCCACGACCACCAGCGGGAGTCCCGGCGCGCAGACCTCAGCGAACTCGCGCGCCACATCCAGCCGCACCTGCCCGTCGAGCACGATGAACGGGCGCTGTTCTTCCAGCAATGCGCGCGCCTGGGCAAAGCTTGCCGCCGGATCAGCACCGGGCAACGCGGGCGGAGTGCCATAGGCGCGCGCCACGCGGTTGGCTAGTGAGAGGAGCGTCTCGTCGTGCCCCTCCAGCCACAGCACGCCCCCCGGATGCTCGGCATGGCTGGCAGCCAGGGCATTCGCCAGGGCGGTGCGCCCCACGCCAGGCTGACCGTGAAGCAGGACGGCGGGGTTCGCCTTCAGCGCCGCGTGCAGCGCGTCCAGGTCGGCCTGGCGGCCCACCAACCCCTGAAGCGGGCGGCCCACCAGATAGCGGCTGCCGTGAAGCGGCGCGCCATCACGTAAAGGAAGTTGTCCATTCATGAAAACCACCCGTCAACTGACGCAGAGCCAGGTCTGCTGGCATAAGTCCTGCCAGCAGTATAACAAATGCCGCCCGCTGGCACTAGCCGGACGGCATGACATACGCGGCGATCATTGAGCGGGTGCCGGGCGGAAGGGACGCTGCGCTCAGTCCTCGTCGGGCGGGGGCACCGGCAGATCGGCCACCGGCACGTCCTTGTACTTCTTGCCAACCTCGATGAGCATAACCGGAATCCCATCGCGGATCGGGTACTTGTAGCCCGAATCCGCGCAGACCAGCCAGCACCCATGCACCAGTTCCAGGCGGCCTGGATCATCGCCCTTGTCCGTGTAATGCACTGCTTCGGGGCAGCGCAGGATTTCGAGCAAGTCCGGGCTGATCGCAGCGCCGGGCGAAGTCTCGTCGGCCATCGGTTTCCTCCAGCTACGGCTTGAGTTGCACGTCGCCAGTATAGCCCTGCTACGCGGCTGCCGTCAAACGCTGGCAGTGTGTGCACAGACCTGTCGGGTAGGGGCGCTGCTCTGCTGCGCCCTGATTTACCTCACCCCCGCCCGGCGCTGGCGCACGCCCCCCACTCCGCGCTACACTGGCACTAGGTGAGTATTTCAGGGAGTTCTCGCAGGGAGCCAATGCCATCAGTCGCTGCCAGACACGGCGTGATCCACTACTCGGACTTCTCCGGCCAGGCGCAGGGCGCGCAGCGTTGGCCGCCGCTGCTGCTCGTGCATGGCGCGGGCGGCTCGCGGCTGGACTGGCCCGCCGAGCTACGCCGGTTGCCAGGCGCGCGCGTGCTCACACTCGATCTGCCCGGTCACGGGCGCTCGACGGGGCCAGGGCGGGCTACCATCGAAGGCTACGCCCAGGACGTGCGCCTGTTCCTCGACCGCCTGGGCCTGGAGCGGGCGATCCTGGCCGGGCACAGCATGGGCGGCGCGATTGTCCAGCATCTCGCGCTGAGCAATCCGGATCGCGTCGTCGGGCTGGTACTGATCGCTACCGGCAGCAAGCTGCCCGTTGACCCCGCCCTGCCCCAGCGCATCCTCGACGCGCCCGATGCAACACTGGACTGGATCATCGCCAACGCCTGGGGGCCGCAGATCACCGACGATCAGCGGGCGCTGGCCCGCCAGCGCATTGCCCAGACGCCCCCCTCCGTGCTGCGCGATGACTACCTGGCCTGCCAGTCCTTCGACGTGCGCGACCGGCTGCACCAGATCACGGCTCCGGCACTGATCGTCGGCGCAGCGGACGACCGCATGGTGCGCGTTTCATTCAGCGAGACGCTGGCCGAGCGCATCCCGCACGCCACGCTGGTCGTCATCCAGGGGGCCGGGCACATGGTGCCCCTGGAGCGACCCGCCGAAGTCGCGCGCGCCATCACTGAGTGGTTGGAGGCAGGGCAATGGTGAGCTTGCTCAGGCGATCTGTGGGCTGGCTGGTGCGCGCCAGCGGGCACGCGGCCCTCGGCGCGCTGATGCGTCACGGCGGGCGCTCGGTCGTCGAGTCGGCGGTTGGTGCTGCCGTCGAAGCGGTGCCCAAAAGCGGGCAGCGGTCGTTTACCCAGGTCTTCACCGTCTCCCGCCCGCTGACTGTCTACGTGCGCGGGTCGCACTGCGCTGTGTCGATGCGCCGGCACGACGCGCCGCGCGTCGAGCTGGAAGCGAACCTGGCGCGGGCGTTCGGCGTCGAACTGACCGCCGAGCAAGACGAAGTGGGCATCTACATCGTCGCCCGGCGCAAGCCCGTCGTGGGCGCGGCGGCGCGCCTGGAACTGGCGCTGACCGTGCCGCCCGACGCGCACCTGGCCTTTCACCTGACGCCCGGCGATGTCTCCTTCCTCGACCTGGACGGGCTGGCCGAGTTGCCGGCGGCGCAGGTCTTCGCGCCGGCGGACAGCACGTCGCCAGACGCGGGTTAAGCGGCGGCGCGGCGGATGTGGTGATTGGTGATTGGTTGTTGGTTCTTGGTAATTGGTTCGTGGTGATGATCACGTCGCGCGTTCCTGGTCGCACCAGTCACTAACAACCAATCGCCAGGAACCTCTACCGCAAAGACGCAGAGAGCGCGCAGAAAAGCGCAGAGAGCTTGATTTTCCCTCAATGTTCTCCTCTGCGTCCTCTGCGCCGCTGCGGTTCAGAACTCTCGCCCCCAAACTGGCGCGCCGACTGGCTCTTGCCAGCCGCCCGACATGATGGTACCCTTCGCTGCGTTTCGCCCGGCCTGACGAACGTCATCCGCCGGACGCCCACAACAACCAACTTAGCCACCTGGGGTCACCGTGAGCAAACTCGTCATCGTTGAATCACCGACCAAAGCGCGCACCATTCGCGGCTTCCTGCCCGCCGAGTACCACGTCGAGGCGAGCATGGGCCACATCCGCGACCTGCCCGCTTCGGCGGCGGAGATTCCGGCCAAAGTGAAGAACGAGGACTGGGCGCGGCTAGGCGTTAACGTCGCGGCGGATTTCGAGCCGCTCTACGTGATCCCCAGGAGCAAGAAGAAGGTCGTCAAGGCGCTTGGCGAGGCGCTGGCCAAAGCCGACGAGTTGATCCTGGCAACCGACGAAGACCGCGAAGGCGAGAGCATCGCCTGGCACCTTACCGAAGTCCTCAAGCCGAAGGTGCCGGTCAAGCGCATGGTCTTCCACGAGATCACCAAAGAGGCCATCCAGGATGCCATCAAGCACTGCCGCACCATTGACGACAAGCTGGTGCAGGCCCAGGAGACGCGCCGCGTCCTCGACCGGCTGGTGGGCTACACCATCTCGCCGCTGCTGTGGAAGAAGATCGCGCCCGGCCTTTCGGCGGGCCGCGTCCAGTCGGCGGCGGTGCACCTGCTCGTCCAGCGCGAAGAGGAAAGGCGCAAGTTTCGCTCTGGCGCGTACTGGGACCTCAAGGCAACGCTGGAAGCGCACGGCGGCACCTTCACCGCGCAGCTTACGGCGCTCAATGGTGTGCGCCTGGCCACCGGCAAGGATTTCGACGAGACGACGGGCCGGATTCCAAAGGGCAAGAAAGTCCTTCTGCTCAACGAGGAGCAGGCCAAAGACCTGGCGCGACGGCTGAAAGCGGGTGACTGGCTGGTGATGGACGTGAGCGAGCGCGACCAGACGCGCTCGCCCGCCCCGCCCTTCACGACTTCGACGCTCCAGCAGGAAGCCAACCGCAAGCTCGGCCTCTCTGCTCAGCAGACGATGCGCACCGCTCAGCGCCTCTACGAGCGCGGCCTGATCACCTACATGCGCACGGACTCCGTGCACCTGTCCGAGCAGGCGCTGCGCACCATTCGCCAGCGCGTGACCGACCAGTACGGCCCGGAATTCCTCAGCCGGACGCCGCGCCAGTATCGCACACAGGCCAAAGGCGCGCAGGAAGCCCACGAAGCGATCCGTCCCGCCGGGGCGCAGATGCCCACCGCCGAGGAGTTGGGCCTCAGCGGGCAGGAGTACGGGCTGTACAACCTGATCTGGAAGCGCACCATCGCCACGCAGATGGCCGACGCCCGGCTGCGGCTGACGACGGTGCAGATCACAGTGGACAACGCCGAGTTTCGCGCAGCGGGCAGGCGCGTGCTTTTCCCCGGCTTCTTCCGCGCCTACGTGGAAGGGGCCGACGACCCCTCCGCTGCGCTCGACGACCAGGAAACGCTGCTGCCGCCGCTGAAGGCAGGCCAGCAGGTACGGTGCAAGGCATTGGAGCCAGTTCGCCACGACACCAAGCCACCCGCGCGCTACACCGACGCGACGCTGGTCAAGGCCCTGGAAAGCGAGGGCGTCGGGCGGCCCAGCACCTACGCCACCATCATCAGCACCATCGAAGAACGCGGCTATGTGCGCAAGGCCGGCAAGCAGTTGATCCCCACCTTCACCGCCTTCGCCGTCAACTGCCTGCTGGAAAAGCACTTCCCAGACCTGGTGGACATGGATTTCACCGCACAGATGGAGCAGGTGCTCGACGAGATCGCCGAGGGTGGGCAGGCTGGCAAGCCCTATCTGCGCACTTTCTATCTCGGCGAGAAGGGACTTGAGCAGCAGGTCAAAGTCAAGGAAAAGGAGATTGACCCGCGCGCCATTCACGCGCTGGTGCTGGATGAGGAGGGCGCGCGCGTGCGCGTCGGGCGCTACGGCGCGTACCTGGAGCAGGAGCGCGACGGCGAATTGCTGCGTGTCTCCCTCCCCGACGACATGCCGCCCGCCGACCTGGTGGAGAGCGAGATCAAGCGCCTGCTGTCCGAGAGGCAATCCGGCCCCACCCCGCTCGGCCATGACCCGGCCAGCGGCGAGCCGATCTTCGTGCTGCAAGGCCCCTACGGGCCGTATGTCCAGCGCGGCGAGAACGGCAACGGCGAGGGCAAGCCCAGGTCCAAGCCGCAGCGTGTCTCATTGCCCAAAGGTCTCTCCCCCGAGTCGGTGACGCTGGAACAGGCCATCGCCCTGCTCAACCTGCCGCGCACGCTGGGCAAACACCCCGACTCCGGCGAGCCGGTCGAAGCGGGCATCGGGCGCTTCGGGCCGTATGTGCGTCATAACGGGGAGTATCGTTCGCTGGCGGCAGGCGACGACGTGCTGACCATCACCTTTGAGCGGGCGCTAGCGCTGCTGGCCCAAGCGAAGGGCCGCCAGCGCACGGAGCTTCTGCGCGAGCTAGGCCCTCACCCCGACGATGGCGAGCCGGTTGGCCTCTACGACGGGCGCTATGGCCCCTTCGTCAAGCATGGCAAGCTGAACGCGAGCCTGCCGAAGGGGATGGCAGCCGATCAGGTCACACTGGAGTCGGCGCTGGTGCTGCTGGCGAAGAAGGCGACGGCCAGGTCCCGCCGCAAGAAGTCCGCCAGCGCCAAGTAGCTGTCTGCCTGGCGCTCGGCGGAGCACCTTTGCCCTCGCAGACGCATCGGGTTCTGGGGAGACTATCACCGCCGAGGCGCAGAGAGCGCAGAGAAAAGCAGGGAGTTCTTCGTAGTCCTCCCTAGAGCGAGTTATGCACTTTCAACCCCCATCCCCCAGCCCCTTTCCCCGCACGCAGGGAAAGGGGAGCGATTTGCCCCTCCCC
>CAYNHD010000267.1:0-5706 GCA_964396775.1 uncultured Thermoflexus sp.
GGTCCCGTAGGGGCGTATTGCAATACGCTCCCACGAGGGCACAGCAGAGCAGCGCCTCTGCCGCCTGACAGGTTTTGCACGCACCTGCCCGGACTCTCTGCGCGGCGCGCAGGTGGTGTATACTCTGCGCGAAAGATGATCCGCCGTCGCCGGAAGACGGCAGCATCCCAGACTTGCACACCCATGACCGAGCGCGAACCCCGCCAGCCCCGCAAGCAAGCGCCCCGGCGTCTGACCATCGCCGAACGCTACTATGAGCGCGGCCTGGACGAGCTATCGAAAGACCGACTCAGCCAGGCGCTGGCCGATCTTGACCAGGCTATCGCCCAGGACCCGCGCAACGCCGAATACTACGCGGCGCGCGGGCTGGCGCTGCTGCGCGACGAGTGGGAAGCCGACGCGGAACAGGACTTCGCCCAGGCGCTCAAACTGGACGCGACGCAGTGGCTCGCCCACTACGGGCGTGGGATGCTCGCTTTCAGGGATGGCGACTTCACCGCCGCGCTCGACCACTTCTCGCGCGCCCAACGCCTGGCCCCGCAGCGCCCGGAGATTTATGTCTTCCGCGCGGTGTCGTTCTTTCGCGCAGGGAACCCCCGTGAAGCCATTGCGGACATCGAGGTTGCGCTGAGGCTGTTCGAGCCGCGCGACCGCCGCCGCGAACTCGCCGGGCAATGGCTGGAGATCTTCCGGCGCGCGGCACCCAAACAGCCGTCCCCCCGTGAGTGACATCGGCGAGTCTGGCATTGGCAACGGTAGCGGCTATCCGCCAGCGTCAGGTGTGCAGGGCAATCGCATCAAATGCGCGTTTTGCCTGAGACTTCCGAAGTCTCGCAGACTTCGGAAGTCTGTTATCGTCACGCCGCTTCCCACCCTAGTGCTCCTGGCAGGTTTTGGTGCAATTACCCTGGTCAGGTATCGCTGCGACTCCGCCCCGGCGCGTGGTCTATGTTATAATGCGCGGTGGTGATCGTGTGGTTGGTACGGTTGAGTAGCTAGGAGCGCCCTATGGACTTGCAGCAGGCCGCGCGCCTGATTGAATGGCTGGATGAAGAACGTCGTCGCGACAAAGCGACCATCGCGCTGCTGGAAGAGCGCGTCGCACAGCAAGCCGACGCCATGATCCAGCTAGAACGCCGTCTCAATGGCCTGGAGGGTGAGCAGGCGGTGATGCGCACCTCGTTCCTCCCGGCGGGGCGCGACAGCGAAATGGCCGAGCAGCTTCGCACGGAGTTTCAGCAGCTTGTCGAAGAGATCGAGAGCAAGCGCCTGATGGCCGAGCGTGAAGGAGAGCGCCGCCAGGACATTGGCCGCGAGAGCCTGGCGCGCATGATCCGTGACCTGGGCGAGCGCACCGATGCGCTCGAAAAAGCGGTGGAGGAGCTGCCTGCCGCGCGCGTCGAGCGTGACCGCGTGGCCTCAGCATTGGCGGCTGTCCAGCAGCGTGTCGAAGACCTGGCCAAGAAGCTGGAGGAGCCAGAGCGCCGGATCACCTTCCTGGAGGAGCAACGCCGCCAGGACGCCCGCCGCATCTCCGACGTGCAATCGGAAATGCCGGAGATTCAGAAGCAGATAGACGCCGTGCGGCCTAAGCTGGAATCGCTGGAGACGATGGTGCTGCGCAACGAGAAGCGCATCCTCGACGCGCAGGCTGCCGAGCGCGACCGCCGTGAGGAGATGCAACAGTTCATTGACCAGCAGACGCTGCTGCTCCAGCAGCGCGACCAGCAGGTGGCCGAGCTAACCAAGAGCTTCGGCACTTACGACGAAGACATGCGCCGCTATGTTGAGCGTTTTGAGTCGTGGGCGGAGACGCATCGCCAGATGAAGAAGGTCATTGACGACTTCGAGCGCATTGCCGAGCGGCTGGGCCGGCGCATCAATGAGGTGGCCGAGATGCAGCGCCTGTCTGAAGGGCGCTTCCGCCAGGAATGGAACGACTGGATCGCCGACGACCAGAAGCGTTGGAAGCAATTCACCCTGACTAATGACGAAGCCTGGCGCAACCACGACAAGCAGCTTGAGGCGTTCCGCAAATCGGTTGAGGCCGTGCAGGCGGCGCTCGATCCGCTCAAGAACAGCATTGACCGGATGTGGCAGCTTGAGCGCGCGCGCGCTGAGCTATATCGCGAGCGGTACCAGGCTCTGTTGCTGCAATACGACCAGGTGGAGCACGCGGCACCCGTTGCCAGCAGCAACGGCGGCGAATGATGGAGGGCGCGCGTGCGCGCCCTTTTCGTTGGCGGGGCCAGGGGTGCGTTTCAGTTCCGGGGCAGGGCATCACCGCGCAGGTGCAAAGCGCGCGGAGCAAAGGCAAGAGCCTTCTATATTCCTCCTCAATGCTCTCTTCTGTGCCCTCTGCGTCTCTGCGGTTCAGGAACTCCTGAAATACACCCAGCGCGGGCGGCAAGTGGGCTGGCCCGTTTTGGTCTATAATGGAAGTATGGACGCTGGGCGGCCTCCAGCGCCAGGCGAGACGCCAGGCAGAGGGTCGGTGCCTGTGTTGGCGTTCCGCACCGTTTAGACTGGCTTAAGTTTCTATACGGAGCAAAATATGGTTCATGCACAAGTGACGAAAGAGGAACTTCTGGAGAAAGCCAAGAAGCCTGCCGAGGACGCCATGCGTCTGCACGCCTTCTACCGCGGGAAGATGCAGACGGCGCTCCGTTGCCAGGTGCGCGACCTGCACGACTTCGCCATCTGGTACACGCCCGGCGTGGCCGCGCCCTGCCGGGCCATCGCCAAAGACCCGAACCTGGTCTACGAGCTAACCAGCAAGTGGAACACCGTCGCCGTGATCTCCGACGGCACGCGCGTGCTCGGCCTGGGTGACATCGGCCCCAAAGCCGGGCTGCCCGTGATGGAAGGCAAGGCGCTGCTCTACAAGTACCTCGGCGGCGTGGATGCCTACCCGATCATGCTGGACACCAAAGACCCCGACAAGATCATCGAGACGGTGCTCATGCTCCAACCGGCGCTCGGCGGTGTCAACCTGGAGGACATCTCCCAACCCAAGTGCTTTCGCATTCTCGATACGCTGCGCGAGCACGCCGAGATTCCGGTCTGGCACGATGACCAGCAAGGCACAGCCAGCGTCGTGCTGTCGGCGATGATCAACGCGGCCAAGATCGTCGGCAAGCGGCTGGAAGAGATGCGCATCGCGTTCCTGGGGGCGGGGGCGGCCAATGCCGCCTGCTCGCGGCTGTTGTTCGCCTACGGTGTTGACCCGTCGAACTGCATCATGACGGACATCAACGGCATCCTGGGTAAGCACCGCCGCGACTACTACCTGCGCCGGGCTGAGTTCGTCCTGCAGTGGCACCTATGCCAGATCACCAATCACGAGGAGCTTGAGGGCGATGCGGAAGTGGCGCTGCGCGGTGCCGACGCGATGATTGCCTTCTCCGCGCCGGGGCCGGGCGTCGTCAAGCCGGAGTGGATCAAGCAGATGGCGAAGGGCGCCATTGTGCTGGCCGGCGCGAATCCCATCCCGGAGATATGGCCCTGGGAGGCTGCCGAGGCGGGCGCGGCGGTGGTGGCCACCGGGCGCTCGGACTTCCCCAACCAGGTCAACAACTCGTTGGGCTTTCCTGGCATCTTCCGGGGGGCGCTGGACGTGCGCGCGCGCACCATCACGGACGAGATGGCCATTGCCGCCTCGGAGACGCTGGCCCGCATGGCTGAGGAGAAAGGGCTGTCGCCCGACTACCTGCTGCCGACCATGGAAGAGTGGGAAATCTTCCCGCGCGAGGCGGCGGCGGTAGCCGTCAAGGCGGTTGAGCAGGGCGTCGCCCGGCTCACGACCACCTACGACGAGGAATACGAGCGCGCTTCGGAGATGATCCGCCAGGCGCGCGAGATGACACACTTGTTGATGCGCGAAGGGTTCATCGTCGAAGGGCCTGAGGACGGCGATGAGAGCAGATAGAGTGGAGCGACCTATGCACGAACTTATTATTATCGGCGGGGGTCCGGCGGGTCTGGCAGCGGCGGCTTACGCCGTGCGCAAGCGCATGGACGCGCTGTTCATCTCCAGGGGGCTGGGCGGGCGGACGAATCGTCGCCTGCTGCTGCCCTGGGTCGAGGACTACCAGGTGACGATTGCGGAGGAGACGATCCAGCGTTTTCGCTCCCAACTCGAATACCTGGACTTCATGCGCGTGCGCTCAACGGTGACCTCCATCGTGCAGATTGACGGCGGCTTCCGCGTGACGGTGGCCGATGGCAAGCTCTTCGACACGCAGACAATCATCATCGCCACCGGCTCGGTGGGCGAGTTGCTCAAGGTGCCCGGCGAGCGCGAGTTCGAGATGAAGGGGCTGTGCTACAGCGCCATGACCTACGCCCCCTTGATGGTAGACCGCAACGCGGTTGTGGTCGGCGACGAGGTGTTGGCGCTGCGCGCGGTGGCGGAGCTGGCCCGCATCGCCACGCAGGTGACGCTCATCGCCGAGACGGACGGCGATCTCGACACGCCGGTGGGCGAGAAGGTGCTCTGCGCGGAAAACGTTATGGTCAAGCGCCACGCCAAAGTGCTGGAGGTGAAAGGAGACGAGTACGCGCGTAGCGTAGTGATCCGGCATGAGGGCCGCGTGGTAGAGTTGCCAGCCGACGCTATTTTCGTCGAGAAGCAGCTTGTGCCCAAGTCCGAGCTTGTCGCCGGCCTGGTGGCGCTGGACGAGTGCGGCTTCATTATCGTGGATCACCGCAACCGGACGACGATGCCCGGTCTCTTCGCCGCCGGAGACGTGACCAACGCGATGGCCTTCCAGGTGCTCATGGGCCTCGGCGACGGCGAGAAGGCCGCGCTGAGCGCCTTCGACTACCTGGTGGGCATGGGCGGGGCCGATTTCGTCTGCAAAGTACCGGGCGAGTGAGGCGTGAATGAGCAGCGGGGGCCGCACAAAGCCCCCGCTTCAGTCATATCCCTGGCCGCCGGTTCTTGTCTCCGTTGGCAGCGTCACCCTCTACCTCCTCCCGCTGCGGATAGGGGGAAGTTGAGCGAAGCGAGACAGAGGTGAGACGACCGGCTAGCGTGTAGAGGCTTTGGAAGCGATTGCCCACATGCACCAACTCAAGCCTGGCTGCACATGCCTCTCCCCCTCAATCCCCCTCTCCAGCCGAGCTAGAGAGGGGGACTTTGACCGCCAGAGGGGACGTTTTCCCCCTCCCTGGCTTGGCCGGGGAGGGGGCCAGGGGGAGGGGCTTTCCGCCGCGCCCAGAAGCCTCAAGTTGGTGCACATGGGGCATATGGCAATACGCACCTACGGGATTCGCTTCGCTCGGTGTCAGGCGAGTCGCTGACTACTTCTGTATGCGCCCCCCGTTCTGGGAGTGGATAAGTTTAGGGATATGGGTAAAATGGGGACATGAAACGCTGTCCATATTGCCAATCCACAGAGCGACAAGTCAAAGCGGGGCGGAATGGCTCGGGGAGCCAGCGCTACAAGTGCCAGGTGTGCCAGCGAAAATACACGCCTGAACCGAAGCCGATAGGCTACCCAGACGACGTCCGCCGCCAGGCGGTCCAGATGTACGTGGACGGGATGAACTTTCGGCGGATTGCACGCACGTTGGGGGTCGCCCATCGCAGTGTGATCAACTGGGTCAATGCCCACGCCGACCACCTTCCCGACCACCCCCCTGTTCCCGTGTCATGATCGCCACTAAACTCCCCACAATGATCGGAACGAAAATCCCCACCCT